>CALVYM010000004.1 GCA_944372205.1 uncultured Bacilli bacterium | reverse complement strand
ATTACACAACATTCATAACATCAAACTAGCCCAGATTTTACCTGGGCTAGCTCATTTTTACTGCAAAACAAAAGATTTAAAAGTATTAGTCAATAAAATCTAAACACAAAATATTATAAAAGCATAGTCATATAAATAGGTAAAGTTCTACACCATAATAAGAGGAAAGGAGCAAAAAAAATCATCTAATTTATCTAAATAATTATTAAAAATATTTTTTACATCTTCTGATACTTTAGAAAAATTAATTAAAACATAATTTTTATAATTGTTTTTAGCAAACTCTAAAGCGATAAAACTTTTGCCAACACACCTAGCACCTTCAATTAACATTGCTGTTTTACCATTGCTTTTCTTTTTCCACTCCAATAAATCATAATATACTTTTCTTTTCATCATAAACCTCCATATATCATATTCAATTCACGAAATCGAAGATTTTAAACATCATTTTTTGCACGAAATCAATAATTTTGAAACCAGAATTTCACACGAAATCAAAAAAAATGATTGCCTATTTGACAATTAAACTGAAAAATTTAAAAAATTGCACTTTTAGTCGTTAATTCGACAAAATTTGCACTCTCTTTATGTTAGAATATGTCCTCATATGGAGGAATATATGAATTATTATAGCGAAATTAAAAATGAATTAATAAATAATGAAATAACTAAAAAAGTAAAAGATTATAGCAAAAACAAAAGTGATCTTACTACTTATTATAATGTTGGGAAGCTTCTTAGTGCTGCTGGTAAACATTATGGTGAAGGTATTATTAAAGAATATTCTAGGAGATTAACCAATGAACTTGGAAAAAAATATTCTTATAGGTCTCTTAATTATATGCTAAAATATTATAATTTTCAAAAAGTGCAGTCAGTGACTGCAAATTTGTCATGGGGACATTGGATTGAGTTATTATCAATTAAAGACATTTCTAAAATTAAATATTATGTAATACAGTGTGAAAAATTACTTTTAACAACAAGACAGCTTCGCGAACGAATTAAAAATAAAGAATATGAAAGATTAGATGATGCTACTAAAGATAAATTAATTAATAATACTGCACCTGTTGTAACAGATTTTATTAAAAATCCTATAGTTATTAAAAACAATACTAATAAAGAGATAATATCTGAAAAAATATTGCAAAGAATTATTCTTGAAGATATTCCAGCTTTTTTAAAAGAACTAGGTATGGGTTTTACTTTTGTAGAAAATGAATACAAAATAAAAAATTGATTTACTTTTATATAATTATGAATTTAATTGTTTTGTAGTTGTTGAACTTAAAGTTACGGAGCTTAAAAAAGAGCATATTGGACAAATAGAAGTTTATATGAATTATATAGATAAACATTTAAAGAAAATAACTCAAGATAAAACTATTGGAATTATTATTTGTAAAAAAGATAATAAGTTTATTATGGAATATTGTAGTGATTCTAGAATATTTGCAAGAGAGTATTTAGAAATTTAAGGAGGATATATGAATTATTATACAGAAATTAAAAATGAATTAATAAATAATGAAATAACTAAAAAAGTAAAAGATTATAGTAAAAACAAAAGTGATCTTACTACTTATTATAATGTTGGAAAACTTCTTAGTGATGCTGGCAAACATTATGGTGAAGATATTATTAAAGAATATTCTAGGAGATTAACCAATGAACTTGGGAAAGGATATTCTGTAACTAGACTTAAATATATGAGACGGTTGTATAGTGTTTTTTCAAAAAGTCAGTCAATGACCGACCTTTTGACTTTTACTCACTATTGTGAATTAATTTGGTTTGATGATATTAATAAAATTAATTATTATATAAAAATTTGTATTGAACAAAATCTATCAGTTAGAGAGTTAAGAGAAAAAATTAAAAACAAAGAATATGAAAGATTAGATGATGCTACTAAAGATAAATTAATTAATAATACCAATCCAGTAGTAACAGATTTTATTAAAAATCCTATAGTTATTAAAAACAATACTAATAAAGAGATAATATCTGAAAAAATATTGCAAAGAATTATTCTTGAAGATATTCCAGCTTTTTTAGATGAATTAGGAACTGGATTCACATTTATTAAAAATGAATACAAAATAAAAATAGGTAATTCCTATAATTACATTGATTTACTTTTATATAATTATGAATTTAATTGTTTTGTAGTTGTTGAACTTAAAGTTACAGAACTTAAAAAAGAACATATTGGACAAATAGAAGTTTATATGAATTACATAGATAAGAATTTAAGAAAAGTAACTCAAGATAAAACTATTGGAATTATTATATGTAAAAAAGATAATAAGTTTATTATGGAGTATTGTAGTGATTCTAGGATACTTGCTAGAGAGTATTTAGAAATTTAAGGAGGGTTTATGAATTATTATACAGAAATTAAAAATGAATTAATAAATAATGAAATAACTAAAAAAGTAAAAGATTATAGTAAAAACAAAAGTGATCTTACTACTTATTATAATGTTGGAAAACTTCTTAGTGCTGCTGGTAAACATTATGGTGAAGGTATTATTAAAAATTTCTCTTTGAAATTAATTAATGAAGTTGGTAAAAAGTACAATACAACTACATTAAAAAGAATGCGACAATTTTATTGGTTAATAGAAAAAGGTGCGCCAATGGCGCACCAATTGACATGGAGCCACTATTCAGAATTATTACCTTTAAAAGACATTAATAAAATTTTATATTATATACAGATGTGCATTACATACAATTTAAGTAAAAGGGAACTCCGTGAACGAATTAAAAATAAAGAATATGAAAGATTAGATGATGCAACTAAAGATAAATTAATAAATGAGGCATCTCCTGTAGTAACAAATTTCATTAAAAATCCAATTATTATAAAAAATCCAACTAATAAAGAAATAATATCTGAAAAAGTATTACAAAAAGTTATTCTTGAAGATATTCCTAGTTTTTTAAAAGAATTAGGTAATGGATTTTCTTTTATTGGAAATGAATATAAAATAAAAATAAGTAACAGATATAATTATATAGATTTACTCTTATATAATATAGAATTCAATTGCTACGTGGTAGTTGAACTTAAAGTTACTGAACTTAAAAAAGAACATATTGGACAAATAGAAGTTTATATGAATTATATAGATAAACATTTAAGAAAACCTACTCAAGATAAAACAATAGACATTATTATATGTAAGAAAGATAATAAGTTTATTATGGAGTATTGTAGTGATTCTAGGATACTTGCTAGAGAGTATTTAGAAATTTAAGGAGGGTTTATGAATTATTATAGTGAAATTAAAAATGAATTAATAAATAATGAAATAACAAAAAAAGTAAAAGATTATAGTAAAAACAAAAGTGATTTAACTACTTATTATAATGTTGGTAAATTACTAAGTGAAGCTGGCAAACATTATGGTGAGGGTATTATTAAGGAATATTCTAGAAGATTAACTAATGAGCTTAATACTAAATATAGCACAAGAGTATTGTATAAAATGCTAAAATATTATAATTTTATGATTAAAGAAAAAGTGCCGACACTGTCGGCACAATTGACATGGAGCCATTATGATGAATTATTAAAATTTGATAATATTGATGAAATCAAATATTATATAAGGATTACCGAACAACAAAATCTATCGGTTAGAGAGCTTCGTGCAAGAATTAAAAATAAAGAATATGAAAGATTAGATAATGATACCAAAGACAAATTAATTAATAATACCAATCCAGTAGTAAATGATTTTATTAAAAATCCTATAGTTATAAAAAATAATACTAATAAAGAAATAATATCTGAAAAAGTATTGCAAAGACTTATTCTTGAAGATATTCCAGCTTTTTTAGATGAATTAAGTTCAGGTTTTACTTTTATTAGAAATGAATACAGGATAAAAATAGGCAATTCCTATAATTACATTGATTTATTACTTTATAATATAGAATTCAATTGCTACGTGGTAGTAGAGCTTAAAGTTACTGAACTTAAAAAAGAACATATTGGACAGATTGAGGTTTATATGAATTATATAGATAAACATTTAAAGAAAATAACTCAAGATAAAACTATTGGAATTATTATATGTAAAAAAGATAATAAATTTATTATGGAGTATTGTAGTGATTCTAGAATATTTACAAGAGAGTATTTAGAAATTTAAGGAGGGTTTATGAATTATTATAGTGAAATTAAAAATGAATTAATAAATAACGAAATAACTAAAAAAGTAAAAGATTATAGTAAAAACAGAAGTGATTTAACTACTTATTATAATGTAGGTAAATTACTTAGTGAAGCTGGTAAACATTATGGTGAAGGTATTATTAAGGAATATTCTAAAAGATTAACTGAAGAATTAGGAAAAGGATATACACTTACTAACTTAAAATTAATGCGACAATTTTATAAATTTTCAAAAAGTCACACAGTGTGTGACCAATTAACATGGAGCCATTATAGAAAACTTTTGACTATAAAAAATAATGATGAAGTGGCTTTTTATATAAGAATTTGTATCGAACAAAATTTATCAGTAAGGCAATTATATAAGCATATAAAAAATAAAGAATACGAAAGATTAGATGATGCTACTAAAGATAAATTAATAAATAATGCTACTCCTGTAGTAACTTATTTTATTAAAAATCCAATTATTATAAAAAATAATACTAATAAAGAAATAATATCTGAAAAAATATTGCAAAGACTTATTCTTGAAGATATTCCAGCTTTTTTAGATGAATTAGGAACTGGATTCACATTTATTAAAAATGAATACAAAATAAAAATAGGTAATTCCTATAATTATATTGATTTACTTCTTTATAATTATGAATTCAATTGCTTTGTAGTAGTTGAACTTAAAGTTACTGAACTTAAAAAAGAACATATTGGACAGATTGAAGTTTATATGAATTATATAGATAAACATTTAAAGAAAATAACTCAAGATAAAACTATTGGAATTATTATTTGTAAGAAAGATAATAAATTTATTATGGAGTATTGTAGTGATTCTAAAATACTTACAAGAGAGTATTTAGAAATTTAAGGAGGGTTTATGAATTATTATACAGAAATTAAAAATGAATTAATAAATAACGAAATAACTAAAAAAGTAAAAGATTATAGTAAGAATAAAAGTGATCTTACTACTTATTATAACGTTGGTAAATTACTTAGTGAAGCTGGCAAACATTATGGTGAAGGTATTATTAAAGAATATTCTAGGAGATTAACAAAAGAATTAGATGTTAAATATGATATATCATCATTAAATAAGATGAAAAAATTTTATTTACTATCTTTAAAATTGGCGACAGTGTCGCCAAAATTATCATATAGTCATTATGTTGAACTGTTATCAAGAAATAATATTGATGAAATCAAGTATTATATAAGGATTACTGAACAACAAAATCTATCAGTTAGAGAGCTTCGTGCAAGAATTAAAAATAAAGAATATGAAAGATTAGATAATGAAACTAAAGATAAATTAATTAATAATACTACTCCCGCTGTAACAGATTTTATTAAAAATCCTATAGTTATAAAAAATAATACTAATAAAGAAATAATATCTGAAAAAGTATTGCAAAGACTTATTCTTGAAGATATTCCAGCTTTTTTAGATGAATTAGGTTCAGGTTTTACTTTTATTAGAAATGAATACAAAATAAAAATAGGTAATTACTATAACTATATAGATTTATTACTTTATAATATAGAATTCAATTGCTACGTGGTAGTAGAACTTAAAGTAACAGAACTTAAAAAAGAACATATTGGACAAATAGAAGTTTATATGAATTACATAGATAAACATTTAAAGAAAATAACTCAAGATAAAACTATTGGAATTATTATATGTAAAAAAGATAATAAATTTATTATGGAGTATTGTAGTGATTCTAGAATACTTACAAGAGAGTATTTAGAAATTTAAGGAGGATATATGAATTATTATACAGAAATTAAAAATGAATTAATAAATAATGAAATAACTAAAAAAGTAAAAGATTATAGTAAAAACAAAAGTGATCTTACTACTTATTATAATGTTGGAAAACTTCTTAGTGATGCTGGTAAACATTATGGTGAGGGTATTATTAAGAATTTCTCTTTGAAATTAATTAATGAAGTTGGTAAAAAGTACAATACAACTACATTAAAAAGAATGCGACAATTTTATTGGTTAATTGAAAAAGGTGCCCCTTTAGGGCACCAATTAACATGGAGTCATTATAGAGAATTATTGCCTATAAAAGATATTAATGAAATAAAATACTATATTCATATTAGTGAAGAACAAAATCTTACTAGAGATGAATTAAAAAGCAGAATTAAAAGTGATGAATATAATAGATTGCCTATTGAATTTAAAGATAAAATAATATCTGAAGAAGAATTAATAATTAAAGATTTTATTAAGAATCCTATTATTATTAAAAATAATACCAATAAAGAAATAATTTCTGAAAAGGTATTACATCAACTTATCCTAGAAGATTTAGATAATTTTTTAAAAGAATTAGGTAATTCATTTTGTTATATTGCTAATAAATATAAAATAAAAATTGGTAATAGATATAATTATATTGATTTACTTTTATATAATTATGAATTTAATTGTTTTGTAGTTGTTGAACTTAAAGTCACGGAACTTAAAAAAGAGCATATTGGACAAATAGAAGTTTATATGAATTATATAGATAAGAATTTAAGAAAACCAACTCAAGATAAAACTATTGGAATTATTATTTGTAAGAAAGATAATAAGTTTATAATGGAGTATTGTAGTGATTCTAGGATACTTGCTAGAGAATATTATGTACTATAAAATAGAATGTGAAGTTAAACTACCCATTCTATTTTTCAAGTTCAATTAAAATACTTTCTAAACTATCTATATTAGTTGATGCTCCTCCAACTAAAAAACCATCAACATTCTTTATAGTGTTTAATTCACTTATGTTATCACTATTAACACTACCACCATATAATACTTTTAATTTAATATCATATTTCTCTTCTATTATATCCTTTATAAAGCCTATATTTTCTTTAATTTCTTTAGTGGTAGGTATAATACCACTACCTATAGCCCAAACAGGCTCGTAGGCGATCATTATCCCCTTTAATTCAACATTATTAAGTACTTCACTAATTTGTTTTTCTAGAGTCATATATGTATTACCATTTTCTTTATCACTTAGACTTTCCCCAATACAATATATTACTTTAATACCACTATCTATAGCATTATTGATTTTATTTATAAAATCAATATTTAATTCATTTTTATATATTCTTCTTTCACTATGCCCAACTATTACATATTCTACTCCCATACTTTTAAGTTGTTCACCTGATATTTCTCCAGTTATAGTTTTATCTATAAATGAAGAAATATCTTGTGCTCCTAATTTATAATTAATGCCATTAAAAAAGCTCAAGTATATACTTGATGGACATATAATAACATCTGTATTTTTAAAACTTAATTCATTTAATTTATTACTATATTTAACAATATCATTTTTATTTAATTTATTTTTAAAATTTCCAACTAAATACTTCATTATTTCATCCATTCTAGAGCTTTTAGAGTTTTATCGGCAATATATTCAAGTGTTGCTCCCCCACCACTTGAAACAAAACTAAATGCGTTATCAAAACCAAATTTCTTAACGGCACTTGCAGTATCTCCACCACCAATAATTACGGTATTACCACTATCCTTTAATGCTTCAAATAACATAGTAGTACCTTCAGTAAATCTAACATCCTCAAACTTACCACAAGTACCATTAACAAACACTATACTAGCACTATCTATATATTTTTTATAAAGATCAATACTTTTGTTACCAATATCATATATAATTCCATTATCTATAGTAAAATCTATTGGTAATATAATTTTTTCTTTATAAGTACTCATTAATTCTTTTATTTCTTTTAATATATCATCATCATTAGTAGCTAAACTATCTCCAATATTTGCACCCTTTGCTTTTAAAAATGAATTAGCTATACCACCACCAAGAAGTAAATAATCACATCTATTAATTAATGACTTTATAATAGGTAATTTATCATCAACTTTAGCACCACCCATAAATACTACAAATGGTCTTGGAGTATCTTTAATTAGAATTTCTAAATTATTAAGTTCTTCTTCAACTAAAAAACCTATAGCATGAGGTAAGTATTTAGCAATACCAGCAGTTGATGCATGAGCTCTATGCATTGATCCAAATGCATCGTTAATGTATACTTCTCCTAAACTTGCCCAAAACTTAGCAAGTTCCAAATTATTAGAACTTTCAAGTTTTTCTGGATAATCCATAAATCTAGTATTTTCTAAAAGTATTACATCACCTAATTTAGCATTATCAACTATTTTCTTTACTTTTTCACCATAACAACTACTCACAAACTTAACTTCATGACCAAGTAAATTAGCAAGTTCCCTTCCCACATACTTTAAAGTAAATTTATTCTTATCTTCTTCACTTTTAATTCTTCCAAAATGACTTATTATAACAATCTTACAATTGTTATTTAATAAATACTTTAAAGTATCCAAGCTCTTCACTATCTTACTATTATCTGTAATTTTTGTTCCTTCCATAGGAACATTAAAATCACATCTAATAACTACACTTTTATTATTTACTGATATATCTTTTAATGTATTCATATTTTCCTTTCTTATTTTTATATTTTCGTTGATAACTCACGACCTCCGAGCGGGGATGCCGCCGGCGGAGGATTAAAGTTTATCACACTACCAAAGTAAATGGGTCACTTTTAGTTCCTGTTCCACCATTATATTCTACATTAGAATTTAGATAGAAGACAGGGCGGACCGAAGAGACGCTGAGCGCACCATTGCTTTCCAGGTTGCCGTTGTCGCGCACAAGGAACACACTGTAACTGTACGACGAACGCGGAGTAATTGTCCATTCGTAAAGTCCCATATACATCCAATTATTAGAAGTTATTGAAGAATTATTATATGCAATTAAATCTGTTGTCCAAGCATCAGGATATGCGGCATATCCATAATCGCTTGGATACATTAATCCTATTTCATCAGTATATGTTGTTGGATTACTTCCATATCCCGCATTATTTCTCTCGCCATCATAAAATGCTTTGGCTGTATTGCTATCTGATGTCATTCCTCCAAGATGCCATGTTGTTGTTGCTATTAAATTTTGCCAAGTTGCACCTAAATAATTCCAATAATTTGTATTTAAATTTATTGTATTAAATTCACTTGTTGTCCAGTTATTTGAGCCATCACTACTTACACTAGTATCAGAATTCCATCTATATGCGGCTATATCAAATTGTGTCATGTTTCCTTTATAATATGATGATTCTACCATCGAATCAACATAACTTCCATAATAATCTCTGCCATCGGTTCCAAGCATGGTACTTGTTGTATAATCGGCTTTGATTAATTTTACTTGATATTCTCCGTTATCGTTTAACACGCCAATAATACGATATAAATTTTCTGCAGGACATGGTGTCGTTGTTGAACCAAAACATACATAATTATTTGGATTTGCTCCCGCATATCTGTACGAATTATCTCCTGCTCCATTTGCTAAATCTGCATCATGATAATATATGCCATTGTCGCCATCTACACCTGTATATTGACTTATTACATAATCTGCTAAAGTTCTTAATTCATCTTGTTGTATTATAATCTCCGCATCCATCTTTTTGCCGGCATTTTCTCCTTGGTCAGTATCAAGATTTATAAATGTAACATCAAAATTCCATTCTTGTACTGTTGGAGTAGTACTTGAATTAGAAGTTATTGGATAATTACTAGCAACTGCAAATGTTCCATTTGCTTCAGTTATATCAAAACCACCTAAAGTAGAGTTATAAGTAAGTCCTTCAATACTTGTAACTGGTTGACCCGTTGGAGCAGTTACTTTAAGTAATATTTCTGTTTGAGAATCTTGTGTTGTATAAACATATTCATTTGTATTTATTTTAAAATAAACATAATAAGTATAATTTGCAGTATCATTTGTAGAATTTGCTGTTAAACTAGCTGATGCTACAGCACTATCACTTTGGTTTCCGTCATCAGGTCCAAAATTAAACTGCGTAATAGTAATATTAATATCATTAGATACATCAAACACTAAATTATCTGGTGTATCTGTATCAACTCCAACATTTCCACTTGCGGGATTACCAATTTGATGTTGAAAATAAGCATAAGTAACTCCCGCTACTAAAAGAATTAATATTAGAACACCTATACAAATTAATAATATTTTTCTTCTATCAAAAGTTTTTTCTTCCATAATCATCTATCCTTACTATATTAATAATATCATGTCTAAAATGCATTTTCAAGTTATTTATTACTTATTTTATTAAATTTAACATTGTTAATTCTAAACAAATGTGATAAAATACATCCTTATATGGGGGATAAATGAAAATTAAAATATTAATAATAATAGATAACGATGAAGAAAAAGATTTTATTATGGATATAAATAAAAATGGTGATGAATATATATATACCATTGCTTTTCCCTGTGAAGAAAAATATTATCAATTTCTAAAAAGTAAAAATATAAGTAAAAATAATATAGATGAATATAATGAAGATGGATATAATTACTTAATTAATAATATAGCAACATTTAATAACAAATTAAATGAAACAAATCCAATATATATATTATTAGATATTATTGATTTAAAATATATAAACAATAAAAATACTATTATATTAATTATAAGTAATTTATCTTATCAAGATAAATTACTTATAATTAACAAAATTAATAGAGAAAATGTTTATTTTATGGACAAATACACTTCTAATGAAATTCTTTCATTACAAGATATAAAATATATATACCAAAAAATAGAAAATTTAGCTAATATATTTAAACAACATTCTCCATTAAAACAATTATATGGTATTTACAACTTATTAAAATCTAGACCATATTTAAAAGAAAATCCCCAAGAAGATGCTAAAATTAGTAGAAGTTTAAAATATATATTAAATAATGAACCTATAGTTTGCCTTGGTTTTTGCAATTTATTTATGGCTATATGTGATGCTCTTAATATAAATACTGCTTTTATAAGATATGAAAATGATACATATGGTCATGTAAGTATAATGTGTTTTGTTAATGATCCTAAATATGAAATAAAAGGTATTTTTAGTATTGATCCAACATGGGATAATTTAAACTTTAATACTATTAAACATTTTTTATTACCAATAAAAATAGAAGAAATAGAAAAATATACTAAAGGATATAGATTAAGAAGTAATCAAAATGTTTTTTATCAATTAATAGAAAAATATAATAATTATTTAAAATTAACTGATAATGAACAAATAATTAAAGAAAGAGAAGAATTAATAGAATATATTAATATAATATATTACTTATTAAATATAAATAAAGAAGTAGATTATTTATGTGATTTATTTACAGAAATAAATCACATAATGGACTTAACTAAAGTAGATATTAATCCAATAATTTTATATGATGTTATAAAAAATATTGAACATATAGATAATGAAACTTGTCTAAGTTTACTTGAAACTAGTTATCATTATACTTCTTTAGGTAATAAAGATAAAGCACTAATAAGGGGGTTTTTAAATGGAAGTAACAGTAGAAATAGATAACAAAGTTAAAGATATATCAATTAATATTTATAATTTTAAAGATAAATATACAATTGAATTAATTTTTCCAAGTAAAGATATATATTTAAAATTTTTAAATGAAGGTAAAATAAAACAAGAATATTTTGTAAATATTGAAAATAATGGTTTTATATATCTAAAGAATAATATTAAAACATTTAAAGAATTATTATATAGTACTAAAATCTCTTATGTTATAAGAGATTTTACAGATTTAAATAAAATACCTGAAAAAGAAAATATAATACTTGATATAAGTAATTTATCATGGTCTGATAAATTACTTATAATAAAAAGTATAACTAACAATAATATATATTTTAAAGATGAATATACCTTAGATGAAGTATTATCTTTAGATGATATATTATGTATGTATAATATTATTAGTGATATAGCAAATACTTTAATTGATAAATCACCATTAGAACAAGTATATAGTATTTATAATTTATTAAAAGAAAGACCATACGATATAGGAAATGAAGATAACATTTATGAAAGTAGAAGTTTAAACCAAATATTATATACAAACCCTATAGTATGCTCAGGATTTGTAAATTATTCTAAAGCCTTAACTGATGCTTTAGGTATAAATTCTGAAAAAGTCTCTTGGCAACATAAAGATGAAGGACACGCATCATCTATTTATTTTATCAATGATCCTAAATATAATATAATTGGTATATTTGCTCTTGATATAACAGCAGATACCCAAAAATTTAATAGAATTAAACACTATTTATATCCTATGGATATTGCAATAAATGAAATGACACACTTTGGATTTAAATATAATAATACTGATAATATTTATTTTTCTCTTATAGGTAGCTATCAAAGATTACAAATATTTAGAAAACACTTTAATGAAGAAAATGAAATAATTATCAGAGAAAAAGAACTATTAGTAAAAAGAATAAATAAAATATATGAACTATTAAATATAAACAAACAAATAGATATAAATTTTGATATTGATAAAGAAATAGAAAAAATTAAAAATTTTGCTAGAACTATAATTTTACCATTATCTTTAAAAAGTATTATTAATAGTGATAATACTCTTGATAATGAAACTTGTTTAGAATTAATCAAAACAAGTTTCCATTATCAAGCATTACCAAATGAATCTAAATTATTAACAGATGTATTATTAAGTTCTAAAGGAAGATAATTTATTAGATTGCGTCAACATGTTGACGCATTTCATCACAGATTAAATATATTATTACATATAGATTTCACCGACGCGTCGGTGAAATTCATTATATATCACATTTTATCTAACTTATATAATTTTTATTTTTGGACATATATTTGGAAAATTTTAAAAGCCATGATACTACAAAATATATATCACTTAAAACACGAACAGATTTCACCGACAAGTCGGTGAAATTCAAAGTAATTTATATTTTTGATTTTATCCAAACAAAATATAATATATTTTAATAACATCAATATGATGCAAAATATAAATTACAAAAAAATACAACTATATTTATAGCAGAATAAATGTTACATCTTCTTACAAAAAAGAAGTAATTAAAACTATAGAAGAAGAAAAAGTATTTTTAGAAACAATAAAATAAAAAATAAGTTTAATTCATTTTTGTTATTAAATAATAAATTCGGTCAACATGTTGACCGAATTCAAAAGCATAATATTAATGACTATTTATTTACGGTTATATATTTTTGATTTTTATCTTTAATATTGTTCATATTTGTATAACTTAGTTTCCCCTCGCTAATTAAAGGTTGTAATATATTGATAGACACATATCTTCTAGATTGTATATTTAGATAATTTCTTATTTCTTTTGCACTTTTGGGAACAACACAAAATTCTAATACCTTATTTTTGTTTTTTTCAATAAAGGTTTCTTGTTCATTTTCATTATTATATTTATTATCACTAAAGTCGTTTCTAAATATAACCCTAAAACTACCTCTTTCATCATAAAATTCTGGTTTAGGCAAATTATAATCTTCCATTTCTCTAATCATAGTTGGTATTCCAGTATGTCTATTTTCAATCACGGAACTTTTTTCCTCCAGTATTCTTATAATAGTTGGGTTTCTCGTTTCCATTATAGTAGATGAAGTTATTTTATCCATTTTGTTTATGCCATATAAACCACCAGGATTTAGTATTTCAATTCTATCATTATACATAAATACAGAAATATAAACATTTTCCATTTGAGGACTATAGTCCCGATGAATTAAAGCATTGGCAACTGCCTCTCTTAAGGCTTCCAGAGGATATTCTGGTTTATCAATTCTTTTTCCGTCAGAATTAATAATTACTCTTGTTTTCATGTTTCTTCTTAAGAATTTCATTGTTTCGCTAAGCATCTCTTCGATAGTACCTTCAATTCTTTTGTTATCTAAAAATCTTTCACCAAATTCTCCAACATCCCCTATTTGTAATCCCGGAATAACTGAGCAAGCAATAAATAATTGAGGATAAAAGGATTGGGGAAAACTACCAAATATCATTGTTCCAGCAAGTGTAGGAACTAAAGAGTTATCAACAGTATCTACAATACCACAAAGTAGCAAACATTCTTCAAAAGATTTTTTGGAAAAATTAGGTCTTTCCAATTTAATTTTATCAATATACTCTATAAGTTGTTCTTTATCTAAATCATTTATTGTAGCTCTTTTATTTGGTCTTAAATCTTCTATAATATGGTCATTATAACTTTGTAAAGCATATATTTCATAATCTGACATTAATTCATCTCTATCGCCCTCTCTAAAATATGAACCATTTTTTAAACCTTTTGGTTTATAATAACATGGTTTTTTATTTTGGGCAATTTCGTCTACTTTTACAGCAATAATATTTTTGCCTTCAAATTCCATCGGAAGAATATCACATCTTATAGCTGGTTCCATTGAATCACAACATAATGCCGTAATTTGCTTTTGCAAATCACTTACATCATAAACACCTTCTGTTTTAAAATTATCTTCTTCATTCAAACCAAATATAATTATTCCCCCATATTTATTAGAGAAACTTGAAAAAGTATCATAACATTTTTTTGGAAAACCACCAGATGCGGTTTTTGCTTCTATTCTATTGGTTTCACTATTGTATTTTCTTAAAGTTTCAATAGCTTCAATTACATCTTCGCGTTTCATAAAATCCAACTCCTTGCAAATATATTATACTATAAATCCTTGACATTTTCACTAATTACCTTGGGATTAATTTAAGAATTTTTAACTTTAATTTTCGCGCTCACCTTGATGTTCACTTTCATGTTCACCAGATATAAAATTTGCCTATTTTAAGCCAATTTTCATGTTCACCTTGATGTTCACTTTCATGTTCACTTGACCACCGACTTGCACACTAACTTGACAACTAAAAAGAACAAATTTGACCAACATATAAAGTAAAATTTAAAAAGTGTCGACTCAAAGTCTTAAAAAGTGTCGACTGAACATTATGATTATTGAAAAAGAATTCCACTAATGTACTAGTGAAATTCTTTTTTATTCAAACATTTTTTTAGCAGTTCTAAGCATCTGAGCGGTATAACCGTATTCATTATCATACCAAGCAACAATTTTTACAAGTTGCGTTCCATCTGCTTCAACTATACTAGTTGAAAGACCATCAACTAAAGCACCGTATTTTTTACCAATAATATCACTTGATACAATAGGGTCTTCCGTATATTTTAATGTTTCATCTTGATTATTTTTAAATAAATTGTTTATTTCTTCAACTGTAGTATTTTTATTAAGTTCTAGTGTTACATCAATAACTGAACCATCACTAACTGGTACTCTAAATGCTAATCCATCCATCTTATTAAGTAAATCAGGAATAACTTGACCTATGGCTTTAGCAGCTCCAGTAGATGCAGGAACAATATTTTGAGCACAAGCTCTACCTCGTCTTGCTTTAATACCTTTTTTATGAGCTATATCAAGGGTTGCTTGATCATTTGTATAAGCATGAACAGTAGTCATAAATCCTTTTTTAATACCAATATTATCATTGATAACTTTTAGTACTGGAGCAAGGCAATTAGTTGTACAACTTGCAGCTGATACAATAGTATCATCACTTGTTAAATCATTGTGATTTACATTATAAACAATAGTTTTCATTAATCCCTTGCCAGGGGCAGAAATAAGTACTTTTTTTGCTCCGGCATCTAAATGTTTTTTAGCATCTTCGTACTTGGTAAATTTGCCAGTACATTCGAGTACTAAATCAACACCTAATTCACCCCAAGGTAAATTTGCGGGATCAAGTTCTGAAAACACTTTTATTCTTTTTGTGCCTGCAACAACAATTTCATCACCTTCATATGTTATTTCATCTTCATGAAAACTCCTATGAACTGTGTCATATTTAACTAAATATGCCAAATCTTCAGCACTAGTTAAATCATTAATAGCTACAATATCAAAATCAGTTTGTGTAACTATTTGGCGAAATGCCAGTCTCCCTATTCTACCAAAACCATTAATTGCTACTTTAATCATCATTTCCTCCTATAAATTCGCGCAATATTGAATCATCTGTGACATATTCCCCAGGTATTGGGAAAAATATCTTTAAAAAATCTATTAATCTTCTTGCTTCCTCATAATAAATGGAATCAACACCAACTGAAAGTAATAATGGTTCAACATAAACCTTTAAAACTCCAACTTCATATGCTAAAGCTGTATTGATAATTACATTTGCTTGATGAATATAAGGAAAAATATATTTTTCCTCTCCTCTTCTTACTCTTTGCCAATTATCAATGGTGTTAAGCACATCATACCCTCTAGTACGATTATCCCTAACTATTCTTCTAAGTAACCTTAAATCAAGCGTTGAAACATAGTTATGTTCATCTATATTAAGAGGAATAAAAGGACTTAAATAAATTCGATACTTACATTTTTTGGGAACATCTTTAGTAAGTTCATCATTTAAAGCATGTAACCCTTCAATTAAAAATATACTATTTTCTTTTAATTTTATTTTATTTTTTGAATATTCTCTTTTACCACTTAAAAAATTATATACTGGCAAAGTTATTTCTTCACCATTAAGTAATTTATTTAAATCTTGATTAAATAATTCTACATCAATAGCATCTATTCGTTCAAAATCATATTTACCATCTTCATCTTTTGGGTTATCTTCTCTATTTACAAAATAATCATCTAAACTTATTTTTATTGTATCATATCCTAAAGCTTCCAAATAATAAGCCATTCTTTTCGTAGTTGTAGTCTTACCACTAGAAGAAGGTCCAGCAATTAAAATAAATTTAATATCTTTATCTCTAACTATTTCATCAATTACTTTAGCAATATCTAAACTAAACATTAACTCATTAGATCTAATAAAATCTTTAATTTTCCCACTACCTATAGTTTTATTTAAATCACTAATATATGGCATTTCTAAATTATCTAACCATTTCTTTCCTTTAAAGAATGATTCAATTATATTATCATAATGCACATATTCAGGAACACAACCATTACTTTTAGTTGTTGGAAACATAAATATAATTCGATTATTACCTAAATAGATAAGCTCATATTTATTTATACTTCCCGTATTAAATGGCATAATTGAATAAAAATAATTAAGTTTATTATGCAACTTATATAAAGTAACTAATTTATCACTAACACTTTGCACATTCATTGCTTTTTCTAGTTCATTACATCTTTTATAATATTTAATTGCATCTTTAGGATGAACATTCAATCTTTCAATTTTCTCATTATTAGAAACTATTACAGTCATTTTTTCTTTAATCTTTGATAAATCTTCTTGTGTTAGTATTTTATCCCCCTTAACAACTCCAAGCATTCCTCTTGGAACACTATGTTCATAACTTACTTCCATATCTGGAAATGTTTCAACTAAAGCAATTTCAAATAAAAATTTTAATCCCGCTTTATATATTTTATTACCAATTATATCATCAGTATTTATAAATTCTATTTTTTCATCTTCTATTACTTTATTATCTAAGGAAAATACTTCATTACCAATTTTATATCCCATAATATTTTTCATATTACAGTCTTTACTTACATCATAAAAAAGTGTTCCTTTTTCATAATAGTGTTCACTATTATCTTGAAAAGTAATTTTTACTTTTTCCATTTCAATCCCTCTATTCTATTAAATTATATCATAAATTAAAATTTTTTTGAATAAAATATCACAGTTTTTACTATTATTATTTTAGGTGATTATTTTGAATATTATTCCAACAGTAATTGAAAAAAGCAGTAATAAAGAATATGCATATGATCTATATTCTAGACTTCTAAAAGATAGAATTATCTTTTTAACTGGTGAAATCAATGATAATGTGGCAAGTATTATTATTAGTGAACTATTATATTTAGATAATTTATCTAATGAAGATATTTATTTATACATTAATAGTCCTGGTGGCTCTATTACATCTGGTATGAGTATATATGACACTATGAATTTCATTAATTCAAAAGTAATAACCATTGGTATAGGCATGACAGCTTCCATGGCTGCTTTCCTACTTTCTAGTGGTGCAACTAGATATGCACTACCTAATACTGAAGTAATGATTCATCAACCACTCGGTGGTGCTCAAGGTCAAGCAACAGATATAAAAATCGCCGCAGAACGAATAATCAAACTAAAAGAAAAACTAAACAGAATTCTAGCTAAAAACACTAATCAACAATTAGAAAAAATTTATAATGACACTGAACGCGACAACTTCCTATCAGCAACTGAAGCTCTAGAATATGGTCTAATAGACAAAATAATTGAAAAAAATGTATTTTAATCCATTCTTAATATTGTATCACCATCTTCGCTATACATAAATTTTTCTTTAGCATAACGCATTACATATTCACTATCTTGCAATTTAGTAACATCACTTTCTAACTTTTCTTCTTCGCTAAGCAAATTTTCATATTCATTACTTAAAGCTTTAATTTGGCTATTATTATCCATTATTTCTTGCCAGTCCTTAAAAACAGAACTAACCAACGTAACTAATAGCCCTATAATACAAAACGAAATAAACACTAATCTTTTCTTTTCTTTCTTAGTTTTTTTCATTTCTTCTCCTTTTTCTACTCTTCATTATATCAAAAAAGATAAAATAATAATTATTATTTTATCTTTTAATTAATTTATTGACACAATTTTTACACATATTTTTTATTTTTCTATAAAAAACATGTGTTACTACAAATCCTAATATAACTGTAAATATAAAATATATATGAAAATAACCATGATTAATACGATACATAATATAAATATATAATATCGCAATATCAATAATAAATATTAAAGTAATAATAAATCTAAATACAATTCTTCTATTTTCTATTATATATTTATTAAATCTTGTAAGTAAATAAAATAAAATACCATAGATAAATGATACTAAAAACGATATTAGTTGAATAGTACTATTCATTTAAATAATTTACTTATTACACTTTCTTCTTTATTTTTAACTTTACCATCGATATAAGCAAGTGTATTAATTTTTCCCTTTATTTTCACATTACCATCATTAGTATCAAGCCTAAGTAACTCTAAACCTTCTCCCAGTATTCTTAAATTTCCCATAGTTGTTTCCATTAAAAATTCTTCATCATCGAAACTTACTATTTTTTCTACTCCCGATAAAGTTATACTTGCTCTATCAACAATTTTTATCTCGCCATTACCAAAACTTATTCCATCCATTATGCATCACCACTAAATTATATGTCCAAACAAAAAGTTTTTTCACAATTTTGTGAAAAAACTATTTTGTTGAAATTCGTGTACGCGTATAAGGTAAATCTAAAAGTTCTACCATTGGATCATCAACTTCAAATGTATTTTCAAGTTGTTCTCTAAATTCTTCATTTGATACTTCCATTTCTCTAAATGGAACAACCACAGTATCTAAAGTATCTTTTACCGAAACATCATCTTGAAAATCTAATACAGTATCACTATCTTCTAAAAAGCCAAATGTATTCGTTTGAGGAAAATATACTACTCCCGCTGCATTAGCGGCAAAATAATTTCGCTCAAAACTTGCTAAATTATTTATCCCCAATTTTTCTCTAATAGATGCATTATTAATAACATCATTTATATTTAATTTAATACCAACATAATACTCAAAACACTTTACTGCATATCCATCAATAGTAGAAACCTTAGCTCCGATTAATTGAGCTTCTCTAGATTCATCCATTTCATACACGTAATCGATTTTACTTACCACGATATCATCTCCATTTCTTTGGTTGTGACAACAATTTTACCACATATATTTATTATATGTCAAGGCATAATAAAAAGAACCGTTCGACAAAAATCGACAAAAAAAGCTTAATTTAAAATAATTTTAAGCTTTTCAACTAATTTAGATAACGCATTTTCTATATATTTAATTGTCATTTTATTATCATCATCTAACACATAAATATTTTGCATTTCATTAAATGCCTGATTTACTTCTTTACTAAAATTTAATTTCCAATAATTAAAGTCTAAAATACTTTTATTATCAGGTATTCCTCCAAGTCTAATTTTTTCTTCTTGTCTTTTATATTCAATTAATTTTAAAAAATATGCTTTTTTATTTAATAAATCTTTAAACATTGTTACAATATCATAAATATGTTTAGCAAAATCTCTATACATTTCTCTTTCAAAGTAAAATTCTGCCGCAAAGATTTTATCAACAAAAATTCTTTCTAAAGTTATAGTTTCAATATTAAATGGACTAATTCCATATTCTTTTAATATTTTCTTCTCATCATCAGTTGCATATTTATAAATTAATGGTTCAATTTCATAAACAGTAACGGGTTCAGAAACTGTAAATGAAGTAGATTCAATTTGAATTTTTCCAAACTTAAATAAATTCCCAATTCCAAATAAAGATTCATATTTATAAAATGCTGTTATACTCCCCTTTTTATCAATTATTTCTTCTTTTATAAGTTCTAAATCAGGAATATTATATCCCAAAGCTGATTTTTTTAACCTAGTTTTATTACTATTATTTGATTCATCATTATTTACTTTAACAGTTAAATCTATATCTTCAGAAAATCTTTTAAAATTATCTAAAATCTTATATACGGCAGTACCACCTTTAAAATATGCTTGTATTTTGTCTTGTTTAAAAGATAAATCTTTTAATACAAGGCAAACATAATAATCTTTTTCTAATATAAAATTACTAATATTAGATCTTCTAGATATTTTTCTAATTATTGATTTTAACATTTTTCTATCCATAACCTACTCCAATTCAAAAAGCTTATTTATAGCTTTTTTATCTTTAATTTCTTTAGCATACCTAAATATTTCTTCCATTTCTAAACCATTATCTTTTATAAACTTATATATTATTTCTTTTTCTTTATTAACATCAACTTCAATATATATTTTTTCTTTATTATTAAGTAAATCTAATAATTGTAAATATTTATAATTATTACTATTTATTTCTATTTTAGGTTTCTTAATAATAACACCTAAAGAATGGTTATTATATTTATTATTGTTAGGGCATTCATTAGTTACTATATAATAATATCTAGGGACTTGTGTAGTTAATCCTAGTTGATTAAATAATGTTGCTCCATATGTAAAACCTTTACATCCATTGTTATCTTCCATATATTTTTTATTAATAATGGTTTCTTTATCAATTTCTTTCTCTCCAAATATATCTATAGTTGGTTTATAATAAATTCCTTTTAAATATTGAACTAATATATGTTTTTTTACTAAACGATTAACATATACATAAATAGTTTTAATGACTTGATCTATTTTATCACCAACAATATCTTCAAAATATTTTTTTATATCTTCAATAAATATTGGTTCATCATATGGACACTTATCTATATATTCTGTTAAAATAGCATTATAATTCATAAATACCTCCTTGTTATTATATTATTAAAAATAATAAATTTTATCATATTTCAATAACATTATACTACAAATTTTATTTAAAGTCAAAAAAACACTAGCTTTTACTAATGTTTTTATAATTTTTTTCAACATACTTTAAAATTCCTTCATTTTTTAAAGTATTTAATATATTTTCTTTCAATATTCCGCTATATAACTAAATTCATTTTTTCGTCTTTAAATATTCTTTCATCCATTAATTTTAAATCATCACTAACTTTAGGTTTAAAATCCATTTGTTCTAATATATCCCTAACAACATTTACACCTGGAGCTATTTCAATTAAAATAATACCTTCATCATCTAATTTAAATACAGCTCTTTCAGTAACATACAATATTTCTTGATTATTAATTCTGGCTTGTTTAGCACTAAATGTTATTTGTTCAACGCTATCTACAAATTTCTTTTTAGCACCTTCTTTATTTATTACTAACTTGCCATCAACAATTTCTTCTTTCAACCCTTTAGCAGTAAATGTTCCGATAAATACTACCTTTTTAGTACATTGCGTAATATTAATAAATCCCCCTGGACCAGTAACTCGAGGTCCAAATTTAGAAACATTAACATTACCAAACTTATCTATTTCAGCAAGACCTAAAACCGCCATATCTAAAGCACCACCATTATAAGCATCAAATTGTTCAGCGGTTGATACAACAGAATCCGGATTTATAGAGCCTCCAAAAGCAACACCTCCGATAGGTACACCACCAGTTGGTCCAGTTTCAACAGATAAGTATAAATCATCTGAAAATCCTTCCTCAATAGCCACATTAGCAACACTATCAGGCATACCAACACCAAGGTTTATTACATCTCCCTTTTTAAGTTCCATCGCAGCTCTTCTGCCACAAACCTTACGGTTATCAAGCACTCTTATTTTAACATCTTCTAAAGGTATTTTTTTATCACCAACAATTTCCGGTCGATATCCTGGTAAGTTATAATCCCCTAAAGAATAATCCGGCTCTTGAACTACTACATAATCAACATATGAAGAATGAATTATAGCATCACGAGCTCGTAAAGAACCTTTTGGAACAATTTTCTCAACTTGAGCAATTACTATGCCACCACAGTTATGTGCAGCAATAGCCATATTATACTGTTCACCAATTAAAGCTTCATGTTCAAGTGAAACATTTCCCTCTTCATCAGCATATGTTGCTTTAATTACTGCAACATTAATAGGAAAAGCTCTATAAAATAATTGTTCTTTACCATCAATGTTAATTACTGATACCATATCAGGTAATTTTTTAGCAAGTTCATTAGCTCTGCAGCCGTTATATCTAGGATCAGCATAAGTATTTAAGCCAATGTGCGTAATTATTCCAATTTCTCCACCTGCAATAGCTCGGTACAGATGATTTATAACACCTAAAGGTAAAGCAAACGCCGGAAATTGTTCATTACCAATCGCATTACCAAATACTTTACCCATACCAAGGTGAGCACAAATAGCTCTTCCTACCAAACCAGGTTTTGCAAGCATATTCATACCTACTTCATCTTCAGTTAAATTTCCGGGACTTATTCCACAAGTAACTCCAATATCTTTAGGATGCCCTGTATTTAAGAAAGAATCTCTAATGGCTTTAATAATACCTTCCGCAGAACCACTTCCACCACTACCAGATATTGCCACCATATCTCCATCTTTTATTAATTTTCCAACTTCGTTTGCATCAATTATTTTCATATGTTCTCCTTTATTTTAATTTTATCACATTTACCCCAAAATAAAAACCTACAATTGTAGGCTTTTATTTTGCTTGTTTTGGTTTTAATATTGTTGCATCCATAAGAGCTTTGATTACACCAGATAAAACTATAGTAATAATTACTGTTGGTATAAATATTAGCCAGAATGAATAAGTTGTTTCGGCAGTATTTTGACCAAGTAATCGCAATACTAATATTGCTACTGGATAATGTAACATATAGATGTATAATGATATACTACCTAAATATTTAAATAATGAATTAGTTACTTTATTATTTAATACTTTGGTTAAACCATCAACATTAAGTAATGTTAAACCAATTACTATTATACATAATAAAGAAACTGTCCATCTTTCTAAATTAAACCAAGTAGCAGGATAAATTGTGTACCATAAAAGCAATATTGATGCTGCAATATTTAAAATTGTAAGAGCAGTTTTACCACCAGTAGAGAATTTATGATCTTTAACCTTTTGGATTAAATAATATAAAAGTACTCCACCAAGCATACCTAGCATAACAAATAAAAGTCCATTGTTAAAGCCAATTACTGCTGTTGCACTAGTTGCAGATCCACCCATACCATTAGTAGATGTTGTTTGAAGTCCAAATGTTGACCAAGCAGTTTGAGCTGCTCTTGTATCTGTAAAACTCCACCATCCACTTAAGAAAATAAATAGGAATGGTGCAACAAATCCAGATGTAACATCTTCATTTTTACAAAGTGCCCAATATAAGAAATAACCAACAATGATTATTGCAGATATAAACCACAATGTACCATTTAAATTGAAGAATTCATTACCTAAACTTCTAAGACCAACTGAATGGAAACCTAAAAATTCCCAAGCACTATTAATAATCATAGTACAAACTTGCTGAAAATTATAATCAGGATAGAAGAATTTAGTTGAAATTAAAACACCTAAAATGTATCCTAATATCAACACTGGCATTAAACCTTTAATTCTAGACCAAGTATATTCCCAAGCACGATTTCCTGCACTACGAGAAGCATATTCTTTATCAGCCATTCTTCTTTTGAAGTGGGAAACCATAAAGTATCCAGCCGTCAAGGTAAATACTAATAATACTTCACTAGAACCAAAGAACCAATTAGTTGTTTCCATATAATAACCTAAAGAACCATCACAACTTCTAGCTATTATCCAACCAGTATGAAACCCAATTATTGCAACAGCAATTAGAAATCTCCAAAGTTCAATTGCAACATTTCTTGTTTTTACTGCAGGTACTTCCTTTTTCTTAGTTGCCAAAACTAACACTCCTTTCTACATAAGTATTACCCTATGATAAATAAATTATACCCAAATAAAAGAAAAAAATCAATTATTCTTCATTGATTTCTTCTTCTTTTTTTTCATTAATCATACGATTGTATTCATCCATAACAGCAGTTTCTAACATTTCCCGCATTTCCTTATTAGTTGGAAATACAACATTTTCTTCTTTACCTTCTTTATTTAATTTACCAGGCATAGCTAAGAATAATCTTGAATTACCTTCAATTATTTTAGCTCCTCTAATAGCAAGGCAATCATCTAAAGTAAAATCAACAAATGCTTTTAATCTAGAACCTTCTTTTTCTCTAGGATAAACTTCTAATCTGGTTATTTTCATATACTTCTCTCCTTACAATGTTTACTAACATCATTGTATATTATTTTTCGCATTTTTGCAACTGTTTTTTAAATATTTTATAAATATTTTATTTTTACCTCCCCAGTTATAACATCTCGATAAGTAAAACTTTTCTCTTCTCCATCAATTAAAACTGTAAAAATATTGGGATAAACTTTATAAATTACCCCATCATACTTATTTACTCTATTTCTAAGTCCAAACACACTAATAGTTACTTTTCTATTAATCTTACTTTTTATTTCTTCTTTTATTATATTAATATTCATCTTGGATACCCCACATACATAAGGCCATTACAAATAAGTCCTCCCATCCCTTCTTCTTTATATTTCGTTTTATCAAGTAATTTCTTCAAATCTATTTCCTTATTCCTTTCTGTAAGAGAAATTGTACTTGCAATAATCGCTGGATCTAGAGCATGAATATTAACCCTTTTTGGACTAGATGCAAAATTAGCTCCCGCTTTAATTAGTTCTTCATAATTACTTTGACAAGCACCAGCTATAACAACTAACTTATCATGACTTTTTTCAAACTTCCTACAAGCCTTAACTGCTTTCACAAAATAAACGCTATTCTTATAATTATTTAAATCATTTATATCCCCTTTTTTCCTTAAATAAGCATCATGTCCCGTAATTATTACTATATCTGGTTTATATTCTTTTAAAAGAAGTGGTATTTGTTCATAAACATTTTTCTCATTTATTTTTTTACCTATAGCAAGTATCCCATTTCTTTTATAAAACTTTAAACATCTATTTAAATAATCTTCATCACCATCAATATGTAATACTTTCGCCGGCAAATAAAAATAATCACCCCTAGTTAATAATTCATCTTTAATATCTACTTCATCAAGTGTTTCATCTTCAATTACATTTTCTTCTATTTTTAAATCTGTAACTAAAGCATCGGCATATAATCTAACTTCTACCCCTTTTAAATAAACCATATCATCAATAACATTAATTACTTTAAATACCGTATCATTACCATAACTATTTCTAGTTACATAATCACCTTTTTTAATTTGCACAATATCACCATTACATTATATGAAAAAAATTAGGATTCTTTCCTAATTTTTAAACATCCAATATATTTAATTTTTCACACATATATTTATATCCAATCATTGACTCTCTAAAACTAAATAGCTTTTTCTTACCAACATATACACTAATTATATTATCTTTTTTACCTAATTTAGTTTTTGTTCTTGTAACATCCCTTATATCATAAACTTTATGATTAAAAATTTTGTGGATAACTATTTTATTATCAACAACAATTATTTTATTATAACCATTTATAAAAGCTATGATACTTGTTACAAACATTAATACACTCATAAAAATTAAAAATACTTCCTTTTTTTCACTTATATAAAAATAACTTATTATACTTACTCCCAGCATAATTCCTAACAATGAAAATAATAATCCAATAAAAGAAGAATCATCTCTAACATAAAAATTATCAATAGTCATATTACTATTTTCTCTATCAAATAAACTTTTAACACTTGCAAATATCAAAGCACTACAAACAACAATTAAAATGATTTCTGGCCTCATAAGAACATCACCATATATAAAGGATAGCTAACAATATTATTATTTACAATAATATTATTAGTAGATAATTTTATACCTTGAGGAACATGCCAATTTTCTAATGCTGAATTTAGACTTTTAGATTTTGTATTATTAGCAGATTTAACTTCTAATGCCGCTACTTCATGATTATATTCTATTATAAAATCGATTTCTAAACTCGATCTATAATTAAAATAATATAATTTTTTATTTTTTTTAGCAAGTAAATCAGCAATAACATTTTCATATACGGCACCCTTATATATTCCAAAATTACCTTTCATTATATCTACTGCAGCATCATTTCCAAGCATAGAAACAAGTAATCCTGTATCTGCCATATATATCTTAAAACAGTCCAAATTCACATAACCAATAAGTGGTTTTTCTAAATTAGTAAGATTATAACAACGATTTGCTATTTTAGCATCTACTAACCAAGTTAGACAATCAGCATAATTTCTAGTTGTTGCATTTTTATTAACAACCTTATATTGAAATTTTTTATTTTCTTTAGCGAGTTGAATTGGTATTGAATCAAAACATTCTCTAACCTTATTTTTATCATTTTCAAAAGCATATTTAACTATATCGGCTTTATAATCATCTATAATATCACTTTGCAATTTAAATACCTTTTGAAAATCTTTACTAGTTACATATTCATTTACAACTTTAGGCATTCCACCGACTATCATATATGCTTTAAAATAATCTAAAAATTGATGGTGAATTGCTATCGGCAATGGTTTTTTTTGATCAAAAAAACTTTTAACATATTCTATTCCACTATCATTCATTCCATTTGCCCACAAAAATTCTTCAAAATCTAATGAATACATATCTAAATATTCAACATAGCCTACTGGATAAGAACTGGCTTCTTCTTTATGTATTACTCCGAGTAAAGAACCAGATGCAATAACATCATACTTATTGTAAATAGTTAAAAATTTTAATGCTGTAATAGCATTTGGACAAGTCTGAATTTCATCCAATATAATCAATGTATTCTTTGAATCCAATTTAACATTAAACCTTAAAGATATTTGACTAATAATTTCTTCACCAGTTAAACTACCCTCAAATATTTCTTTATAATTAGGATTTTCTTCAAAATTAATATAAACATAATTTTCATAATACTTTTCAGCAAAATCTTTAATAACAAAGGTTTTTCCTACTTGCCTAGCACCACGAACAACTAAAGTCATTTTATCTTTTTTATTTTTCCATTCCACCAATGTATCAGTAGCTTTTCTTTTAAGCATTTCTTATCACCTATAAAAATAATAGCATATTTTACCCATAAAATCAAGAAATTTGATACAACCATCATTTTTTTACAGGGAATAATTGCTATTGTTATCGTTTTTTTACAGGGAATAATTATTGTTTTCATCATTTTTTTACAGGGAATAATATATTAAAAATTTCTATAAATATATCACCATTTATTTCTTCGGCTCTAACACTTTCACTTAAATTATGTTTATCTAACACCAATTTAACTTTGTCCCAATCAAACTTGCTTAAATTATTTTTCAAAGTCTTTCTTTTTTGTCTAAAAGCTATTTTTAAAAATTCTTTATACTTTTCTACATCAATATCTGCTCTTTCTTTTTCTATAAATAATAATACTGTACTTTCTACTTTAGGTACAGGATTAAAAGAATATTTTGATACATTACAAACTCTTTTTATATCAAAATAATATTGTAATAATACACTAATATAGCCGTATTCTTTAGTTTTAGGATTTGCTAAAAATCTATCAGCTACTTCTTTTTGAACCATTATTACCAGTTTTTCAAAATTAATATTACTATCTATAATATGTTCAATTATTGGTGTAGTAATATAATATGGCAAATTACCAACAATAAATAATTTATTATATTTTATATCTTTAATATCTTCTAATATATTACTTTTTAAAAAGTCTTGCCATAATATTCTAGTTTTACTATCTTCTAACTTAGATAAAATATCTTCTAAATCTCTATCCACTTCATAAGCAATCAAGTAGCTTTTCCTACTCTTTAATCTCTTAGTTAAAGCTCCCATACCTGGACCAATTTCCACAATTAAATCATTACTATCACTAGTAATTTCATTTATAATCTTATCTATTATATTATTATCAACTAAAAAATTTTGTCCTAAACTCTTTTTTGCTTTCATAAAAAACTTGGGTGGTTTTATTCCCACCCACTCCTTAAAACATCATAAGTTATACTACTTCTACCAACATTGTCATAAGCAAAATCAATATTTGGTGCTAAAAAGTCTATAGCATTACCTCGAACACCACGGTCAAGTACAATTGCTACATTTCTACCATCACTTATTCTATTACTATAAAAACTTATAATTGATCCACATGGTAAATTTTTGCTTGATGCAACAATATATACTTCACCATATTCCGCATCGTAATAAGTATTTTTACCATCAGTAATATCATAACTTGGCATACAAGCAAGTGTTCCATTACATGCTGGACAATTATATACATAAGCCGTTAAATCACCAGTATATGTATCAATAGCAGTATACTTTAATGCTTCTTCAACTTCAACAACTTTTAAAGCCATAGTTGATAAGTTAATTGTCTTATTTATATTATCATTTTCAACTTTAGTTGTTGCAACATCAGTACTACTTTTAGCAACTACTAATACTATAATTATTAATGATAATTTTATAAAATAATTTATAATTTTCATATAATACATCCACCTCAATTGGATAACTTAATTATAGCATTATATTACATATAAGTCAAAAGGAAATATGTGGAATATATTTACTGAATGCGAATTGGGTCTGCGCTACTTCCGCTGCCCGATACATAACTTGTCGAAGATGTCAGATAGAAGGACGGCCGCACCGCAGTACTGCCGAGCACAAGGTTGAAGCCGTCGACATAACCGCGGCTATCCACAAGGAACGCAAGGTCCGAATCGTCCGAACTGCGAGAAATAGTCCATTCATCAAGACCAGCTAACCAATTACTACTTTTTGCTGGTTCATAATTAAATAATTCTGTTGTCCAATAATCCGGACTTGCCGCAAATCCAAAATCACTTACATACATTAACCCTATTTTCATACTATCTGTTGTGCTACTTGAACTACTTCCTACTTCTGTATTGTAATATTGTTTCGCTGTATTTGTTTGACTATTTGCCATTCCTCCTACTTTAAATGCGTGTGTTGCGATTCTGTTTTGCCATGTTGCACTTAATGTACTTAAGAATGTTGTGTTTAATGTACTTCTTATATCTGGTTTTGTACTACTATTCCATGTATTACTATTTCCGCTATCCCATGCAACAATTCCTCCATAATTTGTTGATTTTATTAGTTTCACTTCACTACCAAATACTCCAATAATACGGTATAAATTACCTTCATTACTACAATCATCACCAAAACATACATAGTTATTTGGATTAGCTCCAGCATATCTATATGAACCATCTTCAGCACTATTTGCTAAATTTTGATGATGATAAATTCCATTATTTCCTTGTACTCCACCATATTGTTCTATTACCCAGTCTGCTAATAATACAGTATCATCTGTTGTCTCACTTAATGTATATGGTTCTGATTCATATCCTAAACTATCTTTAACATATACACTAAAGTTATATTCTGTTCCCATTTCTAAATTATTAAATGTAT
>CALVYM010000003.1 GCA_944372205.1 uncultured Bacilli bacterium | reverse complement strand
ATTCATATACTTGTTATTGTTTTTTTTATAATTATATGTTATTATTAAAATGGAGGGAGTATAAGTATTATAGTTTATTTATTATATGGAAAGGAGAAAGTATAATGAAAAAATATATGGTATTATCATTAGTTATATTAACCATAACTATTATAATATCTGCTACAGGTGTACAAGCATATTTGCAACCTGGTTCAACAACATTTGCTGGAGTAGAACTTAAGTCCGATAAATCTAAATACACTAGTGATAGAAGAACAAAAATAAATTCGATTGAACAGCAATACTATCATGTTGGATCTACTACATTTATGTCTCCTGATTGTACAGATTGTATTGTCAGCACAGATTTGTATGAGGAATTAGACAATGTAGATGCTAAGATATCTTCTACAACTACTGTTAAAGGAGAATTAAAAAACATGGCGGATTCAGCAGTGGCTGGTAATTATTTTGTAAAACTTTGGCGTGTAAATCCAGGAATTATAAAAACAACTCATTCAGGAACCTGGTATATAAACATAACTAAGCCATCATTTTAATAATATTTTCTCCCTCTCTTATTTTATGGAGGAATTATGGAGTTTATCAAAAAAAATTATATTAGCATAATTATTATGTTTTTTCTTGTAATTATTTTGCTCATAGCATTTATATTAATTACAAAAGATTTTAATAGTATGTATGCATCCAGTGAACGCACTTATTTATATTGTATTGAACAAAGTATAGATAACGATAGATGCAACTATTTAATTGCAAATCACAATAATAAAGAAATTATGACAGCAGATATATTTACGGTTTTTTTTACAACCTTGATGTCTTCAAAAATCAATTGGATTAATTATGTATTAATAATATTAATCGGTTTATCATCTTTGTTATATTTTTGCAAACTATGTAAATCTAAGATGACTAATAATATTTTAGAAAGAGAGAATTATTCTAATTTTATAAAAAAAACTATATTAAACTGTTATAAAAAGTTTTGGGTTTTATTTATTCCACTATTATTGTTATTCATTTTTTCGTGTTTATATTCTGGACATTTTAATTATTCATACATAATTAATTCAGGTGGTTACTATTCTTTTTATGTAGATATGAATCCTGTTTTATACATTATTTTATATATACTTTCTATATTTATGTTTTTTATGTTTTTTATTAATATTGGTTTAATAATTGCAAGAAAAAATCACAACATAGTCATAGTGATAATTGAAAGTTTGTTAGCTTTTATTATAATAGATATTATAATAGAATTAATGTTTGGCTTTATTTTAAGTAATGTTTTATATAATACTTTTTCTTCCAGATTTAATATAGTAAACATTTTAAATATTGGATATGCTAAAAATGTTTTTGAAATGATTTTTTTGCCATTGTGCTTAGTTATTATATCTCTCGTGATATTGATAATTGCATATAAAAATAAAGAAAAGTTTATAATTGATTGTGAAAAAAACAATTAAGAAAGGAGTTAGGATATATTTTGGAAATAATTGTAAACAATTTGTCAAAACAATTTAAAGATACTTTAGTCTTAAAAGATATTAATTTAAAGCTTAAGGAAGGAAAAATTTATGGTTTTGTTGGGCCAAACGGTAGTGGAAAAAGTGTTTTATTAAAAATTATTTGTGCCTTTTATATTCCGACTTGTGGAGAAGTACTTATTAATGGTGTAAATTACAATAATGGAAACGATTTTCCTCCAAATTTAAGAGCATTTATAGAGAAACCATCTTTTCTTCCAGATATAAGCGGTTTTGAAAATTTGAAATTATTGGCTAATATTCAAAATTTAATAGATGAAGACCAAATAAATAACACATTGAAATTAGTTAATTTATATGATGATAAAGATAAAAAATTTCATGAATATTCAATGGGAATGAAGCAAAAATTAGGCGTAGCAAGTGTTTTAATGGAAGATCCAAAAATAATGATTCTAGATGAACCTTTTAATGGTATTGATGATAAAAGCAAAGAAAAATTATTTGATTATTTATTAAAAATTAAAAAGAACAAAATAATAATTATTAGTAGTCATATTTTTGAAGAAATCCAAAAAGTTTGTGATGAAGTATATTATTTTGATAATGGAACATGTAAGAAAAAAGTGATATAAATGGAAAAAAATATAAAAGTTAAATTTTTAATGCTCCTTTTAGGAGGCATTGTATTTTGTATAAGCTACGGCGGGGGACAATATGATTTTTTTACAATGTTATTAAGTTCTTTTTCTTATCTTGGAACAATATTAATATTAATAGGAGTATTAATTTACAATGTTATTGATATTATAAAGGATATTAATAATAATTATCTGTATTTATGCAGGTTAAAAGATATGCAAATGTATTATAAAAAACTTATAATTGAATGTATTAAATCTAACTTAAAAATATTATTAATATTTTTTATATTGATTATAGCAATTTCGATTTTTGGGTGTTTTAACAATTATACCATGCCAACCAATTTTTATGGATTTAATTTTTTAATAATTGTGATTTATTATGCACTTAAATTAGTCATATTGTGTGTTCTCTTTTCTATTTTAGCCATTTTTATTTATATTGTTTTTAAATATTATGGCATTGCATTCTATAGTTTAATTCTAGTTTTTTGTACTTTAATTAGTCAATATCAAGAAAATTTTGTAATTTCGGAGATTAAACATTTTTCTATTAATTTTATAGATTATTTATCATATAATCAATATGCTACTTTTTTACATGATATTATAACATTTATTTTGTTTATTAGTATAATTTTTGTTATTATTTCTATATTTAGATTTTTGGGATTAAAACATAGAGGTGATATCTTAGAATGAAACTACAATTAAAAATTTTGATTAATGTAATTAAATCTTTAATTACTGTTAATTTATTTTTTTGTTTATCGTTAATAGTATATTTTTTTATATTTATTGTTTTTAATCAATACAATTTTTCATATTATAAATACATTTTTGGAATAACAAATTCAAATGACCATTTTGCCATTTTATTATTATTATTAAATATATCTTATTTAGTTATTTGGGTGTATAAATATTTGAACTATGAAATTGTGAATTTTCCTTTTCAAATAGTATTGAGAGAAAACTCTAAGACATGGATAATACAAAAAACTATTTATATTGTAGTAATTGTATTTTTATATAAAATTATACAATATGTTTTATTTGGTATACTTTATTGTCAGTTTTTTAGAGAAATGCCGTTATCTATTTCATTTTATTTTAATAACATTTTATTTTATATAATTGTTTCTTTTACTGTTATTATCATTACTTGTTCTAAAACCATTTTTAAATTTTTATCTCTACTTTTGATATTGCTTTATTTGTTTTTGAATATAAATATTTATATTGAAATCCTTATAACAATTTTATTATTAATAGGAATAATCGTAAAATTTAACTTTAAACAAGTGATATATAAATATAAATATTAAGACTTTATTATAAATTGGTTAAAATTCTAAAATAAATATTTTATAATATTGAAATAAAATATAAAATCTACATTTTTTTAAATTAAGATTCATATACTTGTTTTGGGAGGACAAGCATATGGGACTTAGTGATAATGAAGTAATTAAAAGCAGAACAGAATATGGAACAAATGAAATAACAGAGGCTAAAAAGAATACTTTTTGGCATTTATTGCTTGAATCTTTTGCTGATCCAATCATCAAAATTTTACTTATTGCTTTAGCTATTAAGGTCATAGTTTTATTTAGACATTTTGATTGGTTTGAAACAATTGGGATTTTAATCGCAATATTTTTAGCATCATTTATTTCTACTATCTCCGAATATGGTTCAGAGCAAGCTTTTAATCGTTTGCAAAGTGATGCATTAAAGGGTAAAGTAAAAGTTATTAGAAATGGCAAAGTGGTTGAAATAACTACTGGAGAAGTTGTTGTGGGAGATATTGTAATTTTAAATAGTGGTGATAAAATTCCTGCTGATGGAGTACTTATTAGTGGTAATTTGTCAGTTGATGAATCAGCTTTAAATGGAGAATCAAAAGAAGCTAAAAAGAAAATTAATAGCAAAGTATATCGGGGGTCAGTTGTATATAATGGTAATGCCAAAATGCAAGTAGAATTAGTTGGAGATAAAACCATTATGGGTAAAATTTCTCAAGAGTTGCAAGAAGATATTCCCGAAAGTCCTTTAAGATTAAAATTAAGAGGACTTGCCAAAACTATTAGTAAAATAGGATATTGTGGTGCAATTCTTGCAAGTATATCTTACCTATTTGCTAATATAGTCATTGATAATAACTTTGATTATGATTTAATTATGGCAACACTAACTGACTTTCCAGTAATGTTTAATCATTTATTATATGCTCTAACTTTATCAGTGACAATTATAGTTGTAGCTGTTCCTGAAGGTCTTCCCATGATGATTACTTTAGTTTTATCAAGCAACATGAAAAAAATGCTTAAGGATAATGTATTAGTGCGAAAACTAGTAGGTATTGAAACAGCAGGCAGCCTAAATGTACTACTTACCGATAAAACCGGAACACTTACAACTGGAACCCTTAAAGTAACCGAATTTGTTAGTGGAGATTTTAAAATATTTAAAGATTTTAATACTTTAAAAAAATATCCTATTTATGAGTTAGTTTATAAGTCTTTATTTTATAATAATGCTAGTATGATTAGTGATACTAAAGTAATCGGGGGAAACTCTACTGATAGAGCAATATTAGAATATATTACGATTAACAGTAGTATAAATGCTAAAATTATTAAAAGAGAAGAATTTGATAGTGCTAAAAAATATAGCAGTATTACTTTAGATGATAAAACCATTTTAATTAAAGGAGCTATGGAAGTTATTTTACCTAAATGTAGGAATATATTAAATAGTAATAATAAAGAAAGCAAGTTATTTTCTTCTTCAATTATAAAAAGAAAAATAGAAGAATATACAAAAAAGTCTGGTAGAGTTTTAGTATTTGCATATGGCAAAAGTATGGATAATTTAACATTTTTAGGTTTTGTTAATATTAAAGATGAATTAAGGCGTGAAGCAACAGAAGGTATTAAACTTATTAAAAGTGCAGGAGTGCAAACAATTATGATTACAGGGGATGCAATAGATACTGCAACATCTATTGCTAAAGAGGTTGGTCTAATCACAAGTGATAAAGAAATTCTTTTAACTAGCAGTGATCTTGCGCGCATGAGTGATGAAGAAGTAAAAGAAAAACTAAGTAATATTCGAGTTATTGCGAGAGCTCTTCCAAGTGATAAAAGTCGTTTGGTAAATATACTTGAAGATATGTCTTTAGTTGTTGGTATGACTGGAGATGGTGTAAATGATGCACCAGCCCTGAAGAAAGCTAATGTTGGTTTTGCTATGGGAAGTGGAACTGATGTTGCTAAAGAAGCGGCTGATATTGTGATACTTGATGATAATATCATGTCTATTAGTAAAGCTATTTTATATGGTAGAACTATTTTTAAAAGTATTAGAAAATTCATAATTTATCAATTAACTGTTAATACTTGTGCTTTAATTTTATCAATTATTGGTTCTTTAATTGGAATATCTACTCCAATTACTATAGTGCAAATGCTTTGGCTTAATATGATTATGGATACATTCTCTGGAATAGCCTTCTCATATGAAGCACCACTTGCTGAATACATGGAAGAACCACCAAAGAAAAAGAATACTCCAATTATGAATAAATATATGTATAGTGAAATTATCTGGACGGGTCTATATTGTGCAATAATTTGTATTTTATTTTTAAAACTTCCTATAGTAAGAGAATTTATTAGACCTAGTGAAAATAATGAATATTTAATGACCGCTTACTTTGCAATGTTTATATTCATGGGAATATTTAATGCTTTTAATGCTAGAACTTCAAGAATTAATATACTAGCTAATTTATCTAAAAATAAAGTATTTGTTTTAATATTTAGTTTTATCTTTATTGCCCAACTTTATATTATTTATAATGGTGGTGATGTATTTAGAACTTATGGTCTTGAATTAAATGAACTTATATTAGTATTTTTGTTAGCACTAACAGTATTTCCAGTAGACTTCTTAAGAAAATACATATTAAAGAAAAAACATATTACTTTAGGGGTGTAAAAATTATATTTTAACCAAAACGAACCTCCAACAGTGCTTTTAGCTAAAATTAAGCAAAAATGGTTGCATTTTTGCTTATTGTGTAATATAATTATAATGCACTAAAGAGTTCTGCGCCCATAGCTCAACTGGATAGAGCGCTAGACTACGGATCTAGAGGTTGGGGGTTCGAATCCCTTTGGGCGTACCATTTTTTAAGATAACGAGAAGTAGCACAATTTGGTAGTGCACTACATTTGGGATGTAGGGGTTGCAGGTTCAAATCCTGTCTTCTCGACCATTTAAGTATTTTAGCTCGTATTTACGGGCTTTTTGTTTTGTCAAATATGCTTTATCTCGTTTTTACCTCGTAAATTTAACCAATTTAGTTAAGTTGTTTTAAAATAATTAATATGTTATACTTATTGTGGATGGTGTAAAAAGTGGAAAAAAAGAAAAAAAGAAATTTAAGAAAAGAAATTAAACATGAAATGAAACATCATAAAAAAGCATTTATTGTTTATGTGATTTTGCGTTTTTTGATATTAGTTACTTTAGTTTTACAATTAATTCGTGGTAATTATGAAAATGCTTTTTTTTGTATACTAACATTAATTTTATTTTTAGTTCCTGGTTTTATTGAAAAAAAGTTTAATATTGAGATGCCTGAGACTTTAGAAATAGTTATATTTCTATTTGTCTTTGCGGCAGAATTTTTAGGAGAAATGCAAAATTTCTTTAATATATTTAGTCATTGGGATACAATACTTCATACTATTAATGGCTTTTTATGTGCAGCCATTGGCTTTTCATTAATTGATATATTAAATAGAACTGAGAAGTTTCATTTAAATTTATCTCCTTTCTTTGTGGCTTTTGTAGGTTTTTGTTTTTCTATGACAATCGGAGTTTTATGGGAATTCTTTGAATATGGAAGTGATGTTTATTTACACTCAGATATGCAAAAAGATACTCTTGTTGAAAATATATCTTCGGTTTCATTAAATGAGACGGGAGAAAACATCGCTATTCATATAAATGATATATCTTCATCTGCTATAACTACTGGTGATGGTACAACTTATGTTATTAATGATGGTTATTTAGACATAGGTTTAATTGATACTATGGAAGATCTTGGAGTAAACTTTATCGGAGCAGTTATTTATTGTATCATTGGTTTTTTCTATGTTAAAAATAGAGATAAAGATAGCATAGCTTCTAAGTTTTTACTTCGTATTAAGGAGGAAAAATGAAGTTTTTCTTGCAATTTGGTCATCTTTTAGTATTATTCCTAATTTTGTTATTAACAATAATTTGCTTAAATGAACTAGGTTATTTAGATAAATGGAAAGTATCAGATATTGAAGTAGAATTTATAAAAAGTTCTGTTGATAAAGATTCCGATGGCATAGATGATTATACTGATATTTTAAATGGTGCAAGAAGTTTCATTGCAATGAAGCCAAATTATAAAAGTGCTTATTATGCTTCTGGTTATCCCGATGATGGCAATTATGTTTGTACTGATTTAATTTGGTATGCTCTAAGTGAGGCCGGATATGAGTTTAAGGAAATGATTGATGAAGATATTAAAAATAATCAAAGTGATTATGATATAGATCAAATTGATTCTAATATCGATTTTAGAAGGGTTAAAAATATTAAAGTGTTTCTCGATAAATATACTGAAAAACTAACAACAGATGCCAGTGATTATACTGCTTGGCAAGGCGGAGACATAGTTGTGTATGAAGATCATATTGGAATTGTTAGTGATAAAAGAAACAATAAAGGAATTAGTTATATTATTCATCATGATGGGTATCATAATTATGAAGAAGATGGTTTAACTAGAAAAAAAATAGTGGGCCATTATCGTTTTAATTTGAATATGGAGAGTGCCTAATTGAATGATGATAAAGCAAGAAAAAAAGAAATTGTCAAACAATTATTAAATGAAGACTTAAAAACTGATGATGAATCAGAATTAATCGAGATGCTTATTGATGAACCACTAGCTATTGATATTGATAAATTGGAAGATGAAAAAAGAACTTTTTGGGATAAACTTGCAGATGTAGTAACTTCTATAATTGGATCATGGCCATTTATAATAACATTTGTTCTTTTTCTGTTCTTTTGGATGTTTTTAAATGAGTATTTAGATGGTTTTGATTCATTTCCGTTTATACTTCTTAATTTAGTTTTATCATGTATTGCTGCTTTGCAAGCACCAATTATTATGATGAGTCAAAATAGGGAAGCTAAAAAAGAAAGTTTAAGAAATAAAAATGATTATCGAATTGATTTAAAAAGTGAACTTATTTTAGAAGTTTTACATGAACAAATGTTAGAAATAGCTAAAAATCAACGAAAAATTACTCAAATTTTAAAGGAAAATGGTTTAAATTTGTCTGATAATGTAAAAAATAGTCAAAAGTAGTTCAAAAAAATACCCAAAAGTGATATAATTTATTAATGTGAGGTTAAAATGACATTAAAAAAAGAAATAGAATTTAATAATATAGTTAATGATATACTTAAAAATAATGAATTTATTGCTTTAAAATATGAAATACATCATGGTATTTCTCGTCTTGATCATTCACTACATGTTGCAAAAGTTACATATCAAACTTGTAAAAAATTAAAAATTAAAAATTATGAAGAAATAACTAGAGCAGCTTTATTACATGATTTTTTTAAAAATGTTGAAGTAACAAATAAAGCATTTATAAATCATCCTAATATGGCTTTAAAAAATGCTCAAAACAATTTTGATTTAACTCAAAAACAAGAAAACATTATTGCCGCTCATATGTTTCCAATTTCTAAAACATTACCAAAAAATATTGGTAGTTGGGTAGTATCTAGTGCTGATAAATTTGTGGCTTTATATGAGTGTGCTAAATTTAAAGCTCCAATTAAAGTAGGAGCATCATTCCTATTTGTTCTTAATCTATGTTTTATTCAAAGATAAACAGCTACTAGTTGTTTATTTTTTTTCCCATTTATGTTATTATTAAGATATAAGGATGTGAAAATATGAGTAAAATTGATAATGAAGCTATTAATAGTATTAAAGTATTAGCACTAGACATGATTGATAAAGCAGGTAGTGGTCATCCAGGCATAGTTTTGGGAGCTGCTCCGATTCTTTATGCTTTATATAAAGATCATTTAAATGTAATACCAAGCAAACCAGATTGGGTTAATAGAGACCGTTTTGTAATGTCAGCAGGTCATGGTTCAGCTCTTTTATATTCTATGCTTTATCATGCTGGCTTTAATATTGATATGGATGAATTAAAACAATTTAGATCACTTAATTCTCTTACCCCAGGTCATCCAGAATATAAAGTTACACCAGGAATTGATGTAACAACTGGACCATTAGGACAAGGCATTGGTATGGCTGTTGGTATGGCTATGGCTGAGAGGTATTTAAATGCTATTGCTAATATCGAAAAGAAAAATACAAAGTTAATTGATTATTATACTTATTGTTTTTGTGGTGATGGTGATTTAATGGAAGGTATTTCTTATGAAGCATTATCTTTTGCTAGTACTCAAAATTTAAATAAATTAATTATATTATATGATTGTAATCAAGTTAGCCTAGATAGTGATACTAATATTACTTTTACGGAAGATATAGCTATTCGTTTTGAAGCATTAGATTTTGATATTTTTGAAGTTAAGAATGCTACTGATTATACAGAAGTATCAAAAGCCATAAAACAAGCTAAAAAAAGCGATAGACCAAGTATTATAATATGTCATACCATAATTGGTAAAGATTCAATTAATGAAGGAACAAATAAAGTTCATGGTAAACCTTTAACAAAAGAAGATTTAAGTAATTTAAAAGAAAAATTTAAAATTACTAGTGAACCATTTACAGTAGATAGTAAATATAAAGAACATATATTAAATACTATTAATAAGAGAATGGCTCCGATTTTTAAAAATTGGGAAGAAGAATACACTGATATTAAAGAAACTAATAATTTTGGTTTAAATTCATTATTTAATTTACTTGAAAGAAATGCTTTTGTTATTGATTTTGATGATACAAAGTTTAAAATAAGTGATGAATATAGCGAAGAATTAAGGGAAAGTAATCATAAAATTATGAATTTTATATCTCCAAAAAGTCCTTTCTTTCTAGGTGGTTCTGCTGATCTTTCATCCAGTTGCAAAACAAACTTAGATAAATCAACTATTCAAAGTCCTGATAATCCCGTAGGTAAAAATATTTATTTTGGTGTAAGAGAACATGCAATGGGGGCAATTCTTAATGGCATGGCACTATCAAATTTAAAAGTATTCGCATCGACATTTTTAAGTTTTAGTGATTATCAAAAACCAGCGATTCGTATGTCTGCTTTAATGAATTTACCAGTAACTTACATTTACACTCATGATTCCATATATGTTGGAGAAGATGGCCCAACGCATGAACCTGTTGAACAACTTACAATGTTAAGAACCACTCCGAATTTCATCACTTTTAGACCAGCAGATATTAACGAAATAATGGGTTCATGGGAATATATTTTAAAAAACAATTGTCCAACAGCTTTAGTGCTTAGTAAAGAAAAAAGAAGCAAACTAAAAAATACTAATGCCAAATTTGTTAAATATGGGGCATACATGATTCGTAAAGAAAAATTTCGTTTAGATGGAGTTATAATTGCAACTGGTAGTGAAGTAGCAATGGCAGTAGATATTTCTAAAGAATTGTTTACTATGGGCATAGATACAAGAGTGGTCTCAATGCCATCAATGGAACTTTTCTTAAAACAAAATCCTAAATACGAAGAACAATTACTACCAAAAGATGTTCCAACATTTGTAATTGAGGCAGGTGCTAGTTTAATTTGGAACCGTTTTGCAACTAAACCAGAATACATCTATGGGATAAATCGCTTTGGTATGAGTGGTAAAAGCGAAGATGTTGCAAAGTATTTAAAGTTTGATAAAGCTACTATTTTAGCAAGTATTGCTAGTTTTTTAACAAAAGATGTATCTATCGACATAATCTGACAAATTTTTTAAGTTCCGTGTGTTATCATATATCTGGGTGATAATAATGCGGACTTTTTATATTTTTAGAATTAATCGTAGTATGACTTTATTATTAAGGGAATCTCCTTATAATTTATTTAAATCTTTAGAAGGGATATATTTACTTGATAAAGCTAATATTGGTTATGGTAAAGATTTATTAGATGATTTAATAGTACCAATAGATAAACTTAAGTATAATAAATTAATTTATGATTTAAATAAAGATAATGATTTTTATATGAAAGTTGGAGACAATCATAAAATAGTTAATAAATATCGTAAGGAAGAAACAAACATTTTGGTAAGAAACTCACATATTTTACTTAAAACTAATATTATTAATAAAAATATTAGAAAATTTTTACCTCTTAATGAACTATTCGCCTGTGATTTTGAAAACAAAGATTATTTCTGGTTAGAAGAATTAATTAGATTATAAACACCTAAGATAACACCTAAGATAGCACCTAAGATAATTTGCTTTTCTCTGCTATAAATGGTATAATAATATTGTATTAGGAAGTGATATTATGGATTATAAACCACCTTACTCAATTACAAATACTATGTTAGATTATGTTGCTAGTATTATGGAAAAAATTGGTAGGATTAATAATTATGATAATTTTAATAAAATACCAATTTTAAGAAAAAATATGCGTATTCATTCTGTTCACTCGACACTTGCTATTGAAGAAAATAATTTATCTGAAAATCAAGTTAAAGATGTAATTAATGGTAAAACGGTTATTGGACCTGAAAAAGAAATAAGAGAAGTAAAAAATGCTTATAAGGCATATGAACAAATAGGACACATCAGTCCATATAATATACATAATTTATTAAAAATACATAAAATAATGACTGATATGTTAGTTGATGAATCTGGAAAATTCAGAAGTGGTAATGAAGGTGTTTTTGATGAAGCGGGAAATTGCATATTTATTGCGCCACCACCAGATATGGTTTTAACACTTATGAATAATTTATTTGATTATTTAAATAAAGAAAAAAATAATGTTAATCCATTAATTTTATCTTCACTATTTCATTATGAGTTTGTCTTTATTCATCCATTTCAAGATGGTAATGGTAGAATGGCTAGATTGTGGCAAACTATGATTCTTGCTGATTGGAAAGAAATTTTTGCCTATGTGCCGATTGAAAGTTTAATAAAAGATTATCAAAATGATTATTATAAAGCTATTAATGAATGTAATAATAAGGGTGATAGTACAATATTTATGGAATTTATGTTAAAAATGATTGATGAGACATTAACATCATTAATAGAGGATATAAATAAAGAAGTATCTCATAGAAATGAATATGTAAACAAATTATTGGAGGTAATGGATACGGGAATACCTATGAGTAGTAAAGAACTTATGGATAAATTAAATTTAAAATCGCGAAAATCATTTAGAGAAAATTATATTCAACCAGCGCTTGATATGAATTTAATTAAAATGACTGAAGAAAATAAACCAACCAGTAAAAATCAAAGATATTATAAAGAATAGTTGTTAAAAAGGGGAATTTATAGTAAAATTAAAGTGAGGTGATAATTTTGGGACAACTAATATTATATTTAGTAATTGGCCTTGTTGTTGGCTTAATAATTGGCTTTTTTCTAGCAAGGTATTTCTTGAAAAAACAAATTGATAAAAATCCTCCGATTAATGAAAAAATGATTGAAGCGATGATGAGTAGCATGGGAAGAAAACCAAGTCAAAAACAAGTTAAACAAGTTATGCAACAAATGAATAGGTATAAATAAAAGGTAGCAAATTAATGCTACTTTTTCATTATTGATTTATTTGTTAATTAAAAATGCCTAAAAATGTAAAATAATTCATAAAATCATTTACTTTTTAACATATTTTTGATAATATTTAAATATAAGATAAAAAGAGGTGTTCTAGTATGATGGACTTTATATATGAATTATATCAAAATGATAATTTTGTTTTATATTTAACAATTGCTTTGGTAGTTTTAATTATACTTTTTGTAGTGATATTTTTCTTTGGTAAAAAAGATCAAAAATTAGAAGAAACTAAAAGATTACAAAAAATAGAATTAGATACTTTTAAAGAAGAAAAAGAAGACCCTAAAAAAGTAGAAGTTCCAGAACCAAAAGAAGAAAAAGTTCCTGAAGTGGTAATAAAAGAAGATGTAGTAAAGGAAGAAAAACCTGTTAAATCAATTTTTGATGAAACTCAAAGTCTACCTTTAGTTAAAGATGGTGAAGAAGAAATAAAACCACAATTACCAAAAGAACCAACTGATGTAGAAATTACAACTTTTAAACCGGAATTGCCTAAGGAAGCAGAAGAAAAGCCGATGTTTTCATTGGACAATGATGACTTATCTAAAGATTTATCAGAATTTGAAAAATTAAAACAAGAATTTAATAATATTGATATAACAAAAGAAGAAAAGAAAGAAGAGTGGAAACCTTTATTTGTTGATGAAGAAGTTATTCCTTCAAGATTAGATAGAAAAATAGAAGAAAAAGAAGAAATACCAACTAGATTAAAAGATAGAAACGAAGAAAAGAAATATACACCACGACCACAAGTATTTAGTTCAGTTTTTGTAAATAATAAAAATGAAGAAAAAACTCAAGAAAATGTAGTAGAAGAAAAGATTGAAGAACAACCTAAAAAATTTAGTTTGTTTACAATTGCTGATGATGAGAATATAGAACTTCCTTCATTAAAAAAGGACGAAAAAAAGGATGGCCCTAGTATTGATAATATAACTGGAGAAACATATAATATTAATCGTTAAGCAACCATTTGGTTGTTTTTTCTTGATTTTCTTTAGTTTTTCTTGATATAATGGTTTAGGGTGAATAAAAATGGCAAAATATGATGAATCATCAATAAAAATTCTCGAAGGACTTGATGCTGTTCGAAAAAGACCTGGTATGTATATTGGTTCAACAGACAAAAGAGGTCTACATCATTTAGTTTGGGAAATTGTTGATAATTCAATAGATGAAGTAATAAATGGCTATGGTAATTATATTAAAGTAATTATTAATAAAGATGGAAGTATTACTGTTGCTGATAATGGGCGTGGTGTACCAATTGGCATGCATGCATCTGGAAAACCTACACCTGAAGTTATTTATACCATTCTTCATGCTGGTGGAAAATTTACTGAAGATGGCTATAAGGTGAGCGGAGGACTTCATGGTGTTGGAGCTTCAGTTGTTAATGCCTTATCTAAATCGATGCAAGTAGTAATTTATCGTGATGGCGTTATTTCAATGATCGAATTTGAAAATGGAGGACACGTTAAAACACCACTTAAAACTGTTGGTAAAACCAATAAAACAGGAACAATTGTTAAGTTTATGCCCGATCCAAGTATTTTTAAAGATACAAAGTTTTCTTATACAACAATTGTTGAAAGAATGCAAGAAAGTGCCTTTTTATTAAGTGGTCTTACAATTGAAGTAATTGATGAAGAAGATAAAAAGCAATCTAAATTTCATTATGATAATGGATTAATTAGTTTTGTAGAATATATGAATGAAGGAAAAAATACCTTACATAAAGTAATTAATTTTAGTAATACTAAAAGTAAAATTGAAGTAAATATTGCTATGCAATATACTGATACTTATAATGAAAATATTTTATCATTTGTTAATAATGTTAAAACAATTGATGGGGGGTCTCATGAAGTTGGTTTTAAAACAGGTATTACCAAAGCTTTTAATGATTATGCTAAAAATAATAATATATTTAAAGCTAAAGATGGAACACTTGATGGATCTGATGTCCGTGAAGGATTATCAGCAATAATAAGTCTTAGAATACCTGAAGAGTTATTGCAATTTGAAGGACAAACTAAAGGTAAACTTGGAACACCTGAGGCCAGAAGTGTAACAGAAAGTATTACTTATGAAGCACTTAAATTTTATTTAGAAGAAAATAAGGAAGTAGCAACTTTGATCCTTGATAAAGCTATGAAAAGTAAAGTAGCAAGAGAAGCCGCTCGTAAAGCAAGAGAAGATGCGAGAAACGGCAAAAATAAAAAACAAGAAAGAAATTTATCTAGTAAGCTTGCTCCAGCAGGCAGTAAAAATGCTAAAATTAATGAACTATTTATTGTGGAAGGAGACTCAGCTGGAGGCTCTGCTAAAGGTGGTAGAGATAGAAAATTCCAAGCGATTCTTCCTTTACGTGGTAAAGTTATCAATAGTGAAAAATCAAGTATTGATGAACTTATGAAAAATGAAGAAATAAATACTTTAATTTATACTATTGGAGCGGGTGTTGGTGCGGATTTTGATGTAAATGACTCTAATTATGATAAAGTAATTATCATGACTGATGCCGATGTTGATGGAGCACATATTCAAATATTACTTTTAACATTTTTCTATCGTTATATGCGAGGACTTATTGAAGCGGGGAAACTTTATATTGCTATGCCTCCGCTATATAAACTTGATTATGGCAAGAAAAAATATTATGCTTATTCTGATGAAGAATTAGAGAGTATTAAAAGAGAAAATACTGGTAAATATTCTATTCAAAGATATAAGGGGTTAGGAGAGATGAATCCTGATCAACTTTGGGATACAACGATGAATCCTCTAACTCGTAGTTTAATCCGGGTTAATATTAATGATGCTGCTCTAGCGGAAAAACGCGTAAATGTCTTAATGGGAGATAAAGTAGAACCCCGCAAGGAATGGATTAACGAAAATGTGGTATTTACTATGGAAGATAATTACAGGGCGGTGTAATAAATGGAAAATATATTAAAGAAAATTGAAGATTATTCCCTTGAAGAAATCATGGGAGATAGATTTGCAAAATATGCTAAAGAAATAATTCAAGATAGAGCAATACCTGATGTTCGGGATGGCCTTAAACCTGTTCAAAGACGCATTTTATATGCGATGTTTAAAGCTGGTAATACTTGGGATAAAGGATATCTTAAATGTGCAACAACTGTTGGAGATGTCCTAGGTAAGTATCACCCACATGGGGACTCTTCCGTATATGATGCAATGGTTAGAATGTCTCAGTGGTGGAAACAAAATCATATTTTAATTGATATCCATGGTAATAACGGTTCTATGGATGGCGATCCTGCCGCCGCCTACCGGTATACTGAAGCAAGACTTGCCCCAATTAGTGGAGAGTTACTTAAAGATTTAGATAAAAATACAGTTGCTTGGGCTCCTAATTTTGATGATAGATTACTTGAACCAACCGTTCTTCCAGCTAAATTTCCAAATCTTTTAGTAAATGGTACTAATGGTATTTCAGCAGGATATGCAACAAATATTCCGCCACACAATTTGGGAGAAATAATTGATGCAACAATTAAGAGAATTGATTCTCCGAATTGTTATTTAGATACTATTTTAGAAATAGTAAAAGGTCCGGATTTTCCTACCGGAGGAATAGCAGAAGGTAAGCAAGGAATAATTGATGCATTTAAAACTGGCCGCGGTAAAGTAATAGTTCGTAGTAAATATGAATTTAAAAAAGAAAAAGGTAAAGAACAAATAATTATTACGGAAATACCTTTTGAAGTTAATAAACAAAATTTAGTATCAAAAATGGAAAGCATTAGAATTGATAAAAAGATCGAAGGTATTGCTGAAGTTCGTGATGAAACTGATAGAGAAGGTTTAAGAATAGTAATTGATTTAAAAGCAAATGCTAATAAAGATTTTATTATCAATTATTTACTTAAAAACACTGAATTACAAGTAGCATATAATTATAATTGTGTAGCAATAGTAAATAGAACTCCTAAAACTTTAGGAATACTGGAAATACTTGATGCCTACATTGCTCACTTAAGAGAAACAATTACTAAAAGAACAGAATTTGATTTAGCTTTTTATAAGAAAAATTATCATATAATCGAGGGTTTAATTAAAGCTATATCAGTACTTGATGAAGTAATTAAAGTTATTAGAGCCAGTAAAAATAAAGCTGATGCTAAAGAAAATTTAGTTAAAACTTTTTCATTTACTATAGAGCAAGCTGAAGCTATCGTAACATTGCAACTATATCGTTTAACTAATACAGATATTGTAACACTAGAGGAAGAAAGCAAAAAACTAGAAGGATTAATTAAGGATTGCGAAGAAATATTAAATGATGAAGCTAAACTAAAAGGTGTTATGAAATCAGAACTAAGGGAAGTTAAAAAGAAATATGCAAACCCGCGAAAAACACAAATTGTTGATGAAGTTTCTGAGATAAAAGTAGATTTAAAAGAAATGATACCAAATGAAAAGGTAGTAGTTGTAGTTACTAATGAGGGTTATGTAAAAAGAGTTAGTCTTAAAAGTTATAACTTGGCAACTGATGAAACAGCTCTAAAACCTGGAGACTTTGTTCGTTCAAAATATTTTGTAACTACGCAAGATACTTTATTGTTATTTACTAATCTAGGAAATTATTTATATGTTCCTGTTCATAAAATAGCAGAATGTAAATGGAAAGATTTAGGTAAACATATTAGTAATACAGTACTTATTAAAGAAGAAGAAAAAATAATTGCTAGTATAGTTTTAAAAGATAAAAAGAAAAATGTCGTAATGTTTACAAAAAATGGTTTAACTAAACAAGTAGCTTTAAAAGACTTTGAAGTAACAAGATATTCTAAACCAATGATGGCTATAAAGCTAAAGAATGACGATGAACTTGTTAATGTTACAACCGCTAAAGAAGAAACCTTATTTGTTACTCATAATGGTTTTCATCTTCTATTTAAAACTAGTGAAATCCCAGTTGTGGGCCTTAAAGCTAGTGGTGTTAAAGGAATTAATTTAAAAGATGATTATGTCATATATGGAGCAAGTATTAAAGAAGAAGATGAATATTTAAATATATTTACTAATCTAAGTACTGGCAAAAGAATTAAATTAAGTGATTTATCTTTAATATCACGAGCTAAAAAAGGCAATATGTTATTTAAAAAAGCTAAAACTAAAGATTATAAATTAGATTATGCTTATTTAACTAATAGTAAAGATGTCAACTTGTGTAAAATTGATAGTGATATTAAAGAGATTAAAAATAGTGAAATACCTATTATGGATATAGCAAGTACTGGTAGTATTATTAAAAAACAAGTAGACTTATGGGCTTTAAAACCAGTTGATGTTAATTTAATAACTAAAGAAGAAAAAAAGGAAGAAATAAAAGAGAATAAAGAAGAACAATTATCTTTTAATGATTTTGTTAAAGATTTTAAAATCTAGGATAAAACACTCACTTAATTCATAAAATTTAGTGGGTGATTTTTTTTTATGAAACACGAAGCATTTAAAAATTTTATTAAAACTAAGCCAGAATTAATTAAATACGTTCAAAGCGGCGAAATGACATGGCAAAAATTTTATGAATTATATGATATTTATGGAGAAGATGAAAGTATTTGGAATAAATATATTTTAAATAATGATAGAGCTGCAGTTGATAGTATTTCTAAAATTACTGATATGGTTAAAAATGTCAATGTTGATTCTATTAAAAGCCATATCAATACTGCTCAAAAAGCCATTGATTTTATTGGGGATTTAACTAAGAAAGCTCCCCAAAATCCTATTAATAACTTAAATAAAGGACCAGTTTCTCCAAGACCACTTAATAAGTTTTTCGAGGATTAATGCAAGTTTATTTACAAAAAGAATTTAGAGAAAACTTAAAAGAATATAATCATTTAAAAGAAAATTCATATTATTTTAAAGAATTAAATAGAGGATCAATCGATTATAAAAAATTTAGCGAAGACATGAAAATCAAGTATAAAGAACGCGTAACTGATAAAATTAATAATGTAGTAGAAAATATGGATTTAATTACTTCAGTTTTAGATTTTTTGAAATAAAAATTATTGACTATTTAAAAAATTTATAGTATTATTAAAAATAGAGAGGTGCTTATAGAAAATGGATAAAGAAATAAATAAGGAATTAAATAGTTTTAGAGGATTTACCTTAATCGAATTACTGGCAGTTATCGTAGTTTTAGCAATCATTATTTTAATTGCTGTTAATGCAGTACTTCCTCAAATGGATAAAGCTAGAAGAAATGCTTTAGCTATAGAAGCCAATTCAGCAATTCAATCTGCTCAAAGTTATTTTACAGCTGGTAATTTAATGGGTGGAGATTCATTACCTACTCAAGATGGTTCTTGGAAATGTATTGAAATTGATAAATTAATTGATAATGGTTTTTACGATGCCGATAAAGATAATTACGATGGTTTAGTTTACGTTAAAAAAGGAAAAACTAATTATTTTTACCGAGTATATTTGCATAATAAAGAATATATGATAATTTCGCGTGATGGTGGGGAAGCTGGAGAAGGAGCTGGAGTTGATGATTGGGATAGTCCAACTAAAAATATTGACATAACTTTAAATGATGTTGAAAATTACAATACATCAGATTGGAAAACTGAGTACAGTACTTGTCCTAAATCAAGTGGAGAATAATAAAAACTAAAATAGCTTTTCTAAAAGCTATTTTTTTTGTATAATTATAGTGGTGATTTAAATGATTATAGGTTCTCATGTATCTTTTGGTAAAGATCAATTATTAGCATCAGCCAAAACAGCTGTAAGTTACGGAGCAAATACATTTATGTTTTATACTGGAGCTCCCCAAAATACTATTAGGGCCGAATTAAAGAGGGATATAACTGAGAAAGCTTGGGAATATATGAAAGAAAATAATATTGATATTAACAATGTTATATGTCATGCGCCATATATTATTAATTTAGCTAATAAAGAAAAGATTGAATCTTGGAATTTTTCTATTAGTTTTTTAAAAAATGAAATAAAAAGAATTACCCAAATGGGAGTAAATTACATTGTAGTGCATCCTGGTAATGCTCTAAAACTAGATAGAGAAGAAGCCCTTTTTAATATAGCAGAAGCTCTAAATTATATAATTGATGAAGACACTAAGCCAATGATACTACTTGAAACTATGGCAGGTAAAGGTAGTGAATGTGGGATAAATATATATGAACTTAAAAGTATAATTAGTAAAGTTAATTTAAAAGAAAAAGTGGGCATATGTCTTGATACTTGTCACTTAAATGATTCTGGAGTAGATATTGCTAAATTTGATGATTATTTGGCTGAATTTGATAAAGAAATTGGCATAGAAAAAATAAAATGTGTACATGTAAATGATAGTAAAAATGTAATTGGTGCTAAAAAAGATAGACATGCTAATATTGGCTATGGAACAATTGGTTTTGATAATCTTTTAAATGTCATATACAATCCCAAATTAAAAGATGTTCCTAAAATACTAGAAACACCTTATATTAATGAATTTCCGCCATATAAATTTGAAATTGCTATGATTAAGAATAAAAAATTTAATCCGAGTTTAGAAAATGATGTAGAAAACTATTATAAAAGTGTTCCAAACTTTTGATAATATTCTTCAAATACTTTTTTAACCTTTATAAAATTTTCTAAACTAAAGTTATCTTTATAACGATCAATATCAAATATACTTGGATTTTTTAAATAATCCCTCCAGTTTTTCTTAAGAAAATTATAAATAAATGTTACTTCGGCATCACTTAAATTGATGCCTTTTTTCGTGGCAAAATTAACAATATCATCTTTAGTCATAATAAAGATATATCTCTCAATTAAATTATACATAAATAACACACCTATTATATTGTATGAAAAATGAAAAAAAAGAAATACTATAAATATGAAAAAGAAAATGTATTTATATTTATTAGTTATTGCTATCTTTACTCTTTTTTTAACAAGATTAATTTTTATTTGGTCAGATAAAGAATTTTTTACTTTAGCTCTTAATAATAAAACAGTTATTTATGTAAATGGTGGTAGTGCTCCAAGAGGAAGGATACTTGATACTAATGGTAAAGTTTTAGTAGATAATCTTGGTATTAAAACAATTTATTATAATAAAATAAAAGGTATAAGTACTAAAAAAGAAATTGAAATTGCTTACAAACTCGCCAGTATTTTAAGTATTGATGAAGGAAGTATAATGGAACAAAAAGAGTTTTGGTTAGTAAATAATAATAATGGTAGTAATTTAATAACTGAAGAAGAGTATAACTTATTAGATGAAAGAAAAATAACTAGTGATGAAATATATGATTTAAAAATAGAGCGAATTAGTGAAGAGATGTTAAATGAAGAAGATGAATTATTTAAAGAGTGTGCTAAAATTTATAGTTTAATGAATGATGGATATGTATATAGTAAAAAAGAGATATTAAAGAAAGTTAGTGATAGTGAATATGCAAAAATTATTGAAAGTAATATTCCTGGTGTTACAGGAGAACTATCCTGGGAAAGAATATATTTATATGAAGATACTTTAAAAAATATATTAGGTTCTGTTGGAAGTATTCCAAGCGAAGAGAAAGATGAGTATTTAAGTAAGGGTTATGAATTAACAGATATTGTAGGTATTAGTTATTTAGAAAAAGAGTATGAAGAATATTTGAAAGGAAAAAAGGCCAAATATTTAGTAAATAGTGATAATACTCTTACTTTAGTTGAAGAAGAACAAAAAGGAAATGACTTAGTTTTATCTATTGATATTGATATTCAAATGAAAGCTGAAGAGATAATTAAAGATAAAATATTATTGGGTAAAAAGTATCCTAATACAGATTATTACAAAGATTCTTATGCTCTAGTTAGTAATCCATTAACTGGTGAGATTATTGCTATGGCAGGAATTCGTCTTAATAGTGATGATACTTGGAGTGATATTTCTCTTAATACGATTAATAAATCATTTACTATAGGTTCTGCTGTCAAGGGTGCAACTATTGCAGTAGGTTATCAAAACAATTTAATTAAAATGGGTGAGTATATAACTGATTCTTGTGTAAAACTTTATCTAACCCCTGAAAAATGTAGTTTTAAAAGATTGGGAAGAATAAATGACCTAACGGCTTTAGCCAATTCTTCTAATTATTATCAATTTATGATTGCTATTGCTCTTACTGGTAATACTTATAAGCCAAACATGAAGTTAAATGCAACAGAAGAACATTTTAAAATATATCGAGATATGTTAGCAAGCTTTGGTCTTGGAGCAATCACTAACATCGATTTACCCGGGGAGACTACAGGTATAATTGGTTCTACTGTTGCTGATGATCTTCTTCTTAATTTAGCAATTGGTCAATATGATACTTATACTCCAATTGAGGTATTACAGTACATTAATAGTATGGCTAGTGGAACAAGGATGAGTTTATCACTAATGAAGGAAATTAGATGCGATGATGAGGTAGTTGTTGAAAATGAAATAGAAATACTTAATGATGTTGCAGTAGATGCCGAATATTTAAATAGAATTAGGGAAGGATTAACTTTAGTTTTAAAAGAGGGGACTGGAAAAATTTATGTTCGTGATGATTTGCTTGCAGCAGGTAAAACAGGAACTAGTGAATCTTTTTATGATTCTAATAATGATGGGGTGGTCGATGTTGAGACTATTACTTCAACTTTTGCAGGTTTCTTCCCTAATGAAGACCCAAAATACAGTGTTGTTGTAATAACTCCTAATATATCTCATAATAATGGAACTAATGATACAATGTATTATGGTGCTAGTAAAATAACTAAAGAAATAACCTCTTTTCTTGCAGATAATTATTAAAAATTGCAATTTTTTTAAATCTTTCGACATTGTTCGACAAAATTTTTAAAATGAGTGTGTTATTATATAGAGCCAAGGAGGTAAAATCATGGAAACCAAAGAATTTCTTCCAGCTATATATAATGTTATATTTAAAAATGTTTGTATTGATAATGATTTTGGTAAATCTATTTTAGGCCTGATTCTTAGTACTATATTGAACCGAAAAATAGTAGTAAAAAGATATATTGTCCCAACTCTACCACAGCGTACTAAAGAAGAAAAAGAAAAGAATCTCGATGTTTTAGTAGAAACTGATTATGGTTATATGGTGGTAGAAATGAATAATGGCGATTTAGATAAATCCAAAATGTATCGCAATTATATGTATTTAATGAGTTATGCTTCGCAGAAAGTATTAACTAATGATAAGTATAATCCCACAATTTGTTATACCTTAGTTAATTTAAATGCTAATTGCAATAAAACATCAGACCCTATTGAAGTTTTTGAGTATCAACACAATAATGAGGTATACATATTGGATAATATTAAAATTTATAATGCAAATATAGATAGTCTAGAAAATTTATGCTATAATGATATCAAGTTAAAGGATAAATATAGATATTTATTAATGCTAAAATTAGATAAATATGCATTAGATAGCTTTTATCCAGAAGATAAATATATAAGGAGGTTTAAAGAAATAGTTATGAGAATAAATGATAATATTGAGTTTTACTGGGGAGTAACTCCCGAAAAAGATAGGGAAATGCTACATAAAGCACAGTTAGAAGAAAAGTATGATGATGGCTTTGCCAATGGAGAAAAGCGTGGTATCGCGAAGGGAGAAAAGAACGCAAATATAAAGACTGCAAAAAGATTGCATAAACTAGGAATACCTTTAGAAACTATATCAGAAGGAACTAGTTTAAGTATGCAAGAACTATCCCAAATAGTTGGAGGTGGGGCAGGAACTAATCAAGCGGATGTTGGTAAATTATTTGATAAAAAATAGTTTCCTTGTGGATGTTAATGGTGAATATTATGCAAGATGAAAAATATATTAAAGCTTATATTGGTAAAAATTATGATAAAATAATGAATTCTACTTTTTCCTGGCCGACTTTTTTAATATCAATTATTTATTTTTTCTATCGTAAGTTATGGTTATATGCAATTATTTATTATATTATTAGTTTTATTATAACTTTAATATTTGATACAATTTTTAAAATGCCTACAATTACTAGTTTAATATCTGTTATATATTCATTTATTGTAGCTAAAAAATTCAAAGATTTATATTTATATAAAATAAATAGAGATATTAAAAAAATAAGGATGAGTACTAATAATGAAGAAGAGATATTAGAAAAGATCAAGAAAAAGGGTGGAGTATCTAATATTGCTTTAATAATAGCTCTTGTAGTTTATTTAGTAGTCTTTATAATAACTTTTAAAGAAGAATATGAAATGATTTTTGACCTTTTAGATCATACTAATGATATTGTAGAAGAAAAAGTTACAAAAATTAATTATAATGTCCCTAGTGGTTTTCTAAATAATTATGAAAGTAATACATATTCTTCTTATGAATATACAGATAAAGAAAATAATTGTAACTTTATAATCCAAACTATGAATAATAATTATGATAATGAAGAAATGTATTTAAAAAATGTTTATCAAGCAAGTAATATTGATAGTATAATTATTAACAATTATACATGGTATTATTTTAATGAAGAAAATTCTTGTATTTATGCTTTAATTTATGAAGATAAATTATATACTTTAAATTATTATATAAAGTTAGATAATGGCACATGTAGTGGTTTTTTAAATGATTTAACTAATTCTTTAAACTTAGTTACTGAGTAAATTTTAGTAAATTTGGTATTTTAAACCTAAATTAGTTGAAAAATCTTATAATTTTGGTATAATTATAGAGAACTTGTCAGTAAGGAGGGAATATTATGGCAAAAAAAGAAAACCGTAGTGAAGTAACTATGAGATGTTCTGTTTGTGGATATGAGTTACGCCCTGTTAGTAAAAATAAAAAGAACACTCCGGACCGTTTAGAAATTAAAAGATATTGTCCTAAGTGTAAAAAAACTGTTATTGCTAAAGAAAAAAAATAAAAGAAAGAGTGTGAGTTAGATGGATATAAACATTAATGATATTAAAAATGGTATGACTATTATCATGGATGGAGCACTATATTCTATTGTAGAATTTCAACATGTAAAACCTGGCAAAGGTCCAGCATTTGTTAGAATTAAAAGAAGAAATTTAAGAACTGGAGCAGTTACAGAAGATACATTTAATACCAATATTAAAGTAACTAAAGCTCATATAGATAAAGTTCATGCCCAATATTTATATGCTATGGGAGATACCTATGTATTTATGAATAATACAACATATGAACAAATTGAAATACCTGCATCTGTTTTAGGCGATAACATTCACTTTATAAAAGAAGGATTAGAAATTGATATTGATTCATATGAAGGTGAAATTATTGGTATTACTTTACCGGAAAAAATAGAATTTGAAGTAGTGGAAACTGAACCTGCTGTTAAAGGTAATACTGCTACTAATGCTACTAAAGATGCAACTATTGAAACTGGTTATGTTGTAAAGGTGCCACTATTTATTAATCAAGGAGAAAGAATATTAGTATCTACCAAAGATGGTAAATACGCAAGTAGAGCATAAAAAAATTCCTAATGTATAAGGAATTCTTTTTTTTGCATTAATCTTCTTCTTCTTTTGTTTCTTTTTTCTTAGTTTCTTTAACATCTTTTTTAGTTTCTTTTGGTGTAGTATTATCAGCAATTATTTTGGTATTCTTCCAAATCATTATTAACATCATTGATGCTTCATAAATAATTCTAACAATTATTGGTCCAAAAATTAAAACTAGTAAGAATGTTAAGAAATTAACAGCAATAAAGCTAAATGATACTAAAATAACAAATATTGTAATAATTAAATATAGTATTTTTAGTATTGTTTCTAAAATCATTACTTTAAAATCTAGTAAGTCTCTTAAATTCTTTAAGAATGGAGTTAATTTTAAATGTTTATTTTTGATGAATAAGAAATAAACTAAAACTCCACCAATAATAGCTAGTATTAAAGAAACTATTGTCCATACAGCAACGCCTTCAAGAGTATTTGCAGTTGAAGTTATGCTATTATAGTCGTAATAATTCATATATATACTCCTTTCTATAAATATATTATCAAATTCTTAAATTTATTACAAGCAAAAGTATTGCATTCTTTAAAAATTTATACTATAATTATCTTGTTGATGTCCTCGTAGCTCAGCTGGATAGAGCATACGCCTTCTAAGCGTACGGTCAAGCGTTCGAATCGCTTCGAGGACACCATTTGGTAAAATAAGTCCCTATTTAGGGATTTTTTCTATTCTGGAAAATTAAATATTACTTCATCAATTCCATAAGAATCTCTAATAGATAGGGAAATTGCATATTTTACTTCTTCAAGCATATCTTCATCATCAATACCTGCAAGTAAGTGATTATCAAAAGATAGAGATATGCTTTCTTCAAGTATTTCATAGTTAGTTAAATTAGTTGATGCTGCTAAATAACTTATAAGGTTAGTATGATATATCGGAGTAGTTTTAAGTTCATTAATAATTATTTGTGCTTTTTCAATATTTTCATTACTAATTTTAGTTACAGGAACATAGTAATAATAATCATTATATTTACTTAAATAATAAATAGTAGTTTTACTAGTATCTTTAATTGAATCTAAATTATATATTTTATTAATACCATAATTTTTATCTAAAAGTTCTGGTAATTTTTTATTACTATTTGGTAAATTAGTTAAAGGGTTACCTTCAACTAATATTTTAATCTTTTTAATATCTTTTATTTCACTAAGAGAATATATTATAGCTTCAAGCATTTTTTCTTCATTATCTACTGATACATTTAAAATTTCTTTACTAAAATTAATAGTTAAAATACTATCTTCTAGTTTTATATCTAATACTTTAGTATTTTCTGGAATTATTGCTTTAAAACCTTCACGAATATAATTAGATTTATTTGATCCAATAGTTAAACTCTCAATAACTTCTTTAATTAAATCATCAGCATTATCACTTGTTTTTATAATCGATGTTCTAGCAATATATTCCATATTATCTACTAAAAATATAGGTATTTCTTCTTTTTCTATATAAGAAAGTGATTCATTAATATTTGGACTAGTTGGAAAAAAATAAATGATTAATAATAAAAACAAAGCAAGAGTAGCTAGCATAATTCTTCTAATTGATGATCTTCTTAACATAATTAAACACCTGTTTAATTATATTTCTTTAAATAAAGAAAAAGACCGAAGTCTTTATTTAAATTGAAATTTCTCCAAGTTTAATTAATTCTACAACCGCTTGGGCTCTGCCTTTAACTCCTAGTTTTTGAATAGCATTAGATATATGATTACGTACAGTTTTTTCACTGATTCCTAGACTTTCAGCTATTTCCGTAGTTGTTTTATTAATTACTAAAAGTTCAAAAACTTCTTGCTCTCTTTCAGTTAATATTTTTTTATTCATATTTATCCCTTCCTAAAATAAAATACTTCATAGTATTTTATGAAGTATTTTTTATTTGGTACCGGATTTATTCAAATTTAACTGTAATATATTTTTGAGTATCATAAAGTTTTTGAACTGCTCTAATTATTTTATTAGCAATTTCCGTATTATGATTACTACTTGCAATAACTATACTAATTGTATCCCCATCAATTTTAACAAAATTATCATATTTAAACTCTTCATTAATTAAATTTCTTATTTTTTCGCATTCGCTCTGATTATTGTTAAGGGCTTGTAATCCCTCGTAGGCGGCATTTTTCTCTTCAAGTGTTGCTGATGTATCAAGTAAGATATTTTGATATTCTTGCATTTCTTCTAAAACTTTATCATCATCTTCAACTTGCAAGGCTACAATTACATCAGACTCTGTTACTTCTACAACCTCAGATACATCATTGTCTCCAGCAAGAGTTGCAAGAGTCTCATCCCCCATACTAACATAATAAATCCCTAATACTAAAATTAATGAAAATAATGTTACAAACCATAAATTTTGTTTATTTACCATAATACCCTCCATTTAATCTACTTAATTATATGTCCATTTAATGAAAATATTATTAATTTTACTTGCTTTATAGATGAATTTTGTCTATACTTAATATATAAATATAAATGCGAAAGGATAAATTATGATAAAAAGAAAAATTAATTTAATGATAGTATGTATTTGTTTATTGGGATTATTAATTATATCTTTATTTTTTCTATATCCTAAAAGCGATAGTAGTATAGAAATAAATAGAAAAACTAATACAAATATCATAACTTTTCTTAGAGAAACTGGCATTGATACTAATACATATGAAGAAGTTACTGATAATAACTGGCTAAATGAAGATTTCGAATATAATAAAGAGAAATCCGGTTGTACAAATGGTAGTAATATTTCTTTTAATAGTGAAACTAAACAAGTTATGATTGAAGCTACCCAAGCAGATACTTGCTATATATATTTTGATAAAATTAATTAAATAAATTGTTGTTCATTCAATTTAAAGCTTTAAAAAAATTATAATATATGATAAACTTATTATGTAAGGTGAATAAATATGGGAAGGACAACTTTTTTATTAATTGCAGTTGCTTATTATATATTAACAATAATTATGGTTATAATTGTTTTATCTTTAATAAGTAAAAAACAAAGAAATAAATTAAAAAAAGAAATAGATGAACTTGAAAAAGAAAAGAACTTAATAATTTCTGCAAGTATGCTATCGGAACTTAATAAAGTTGAAGCTTTAGTTAATAATGATGAATTAAAAGAAAAATTAGAAAATTGGAAGAAAAGATTTAATGAAATAAAAGATGTAGCATTACCTAAAGTTACTGATACAATTAATGAAATAGAAGAATTATTTGAAGATAAAGATTATAAAAGTTTGAAAAATTTAATGTTACAAGTTGATTTTGAACTGAACAATTTAAAAACTAAAGCAGGATTTTTACTTGATGAAATCAAAGATGTAACTTTAAGTGAAGAACGAAATAGAGAAACTATTACTAAATTAAAAGCAACATATCGAGATATTTATAATACTTATAAAGATTATGAAGAAGAATATAGTATAATTAAAGTTCCTTTAGAATTACAATTTGAAAATGTTGATAAGTTATTTCAAGCATTTGAATCATCAATGGAAAAAAATGCTTATACTGAAGTAGGTAAAATAGTTAAAGCTATATCAGATATAATTGATAATTTAAAAGCTGTTATTGAAGAAACTAGACCAATAGTTAATTTAGGTAAAAATCTAATACCTAAAAAAATTGATGATATTAAAAATATTGCTAGTAAAATGATGAAAGATGGCTATAACTTAGAATATTTAAATATTGATTATAATATAGAAGAGGCAAATAAAAAGATATTAGATATATTTCAAAGATTAAATGTACTTAATATTGAAGATTCTTTATTTGAACTTAAGACTATGCATGATTATTTTGATTCATTATATAATGATTTTGATAAAGAAAAAGTAAGTAAGAAGATTTATGAAGATTATAGTAGAAGTATCTTAATTAAAGCTACTAAATTAGAAAAAATTAATAATGAATTATATAAAAAGATTGATGATATTAAATATAGTTATGATTTAACAGATGATGAAGTTTCTGTAATTGCAGAAATTAAAGATGAAATAATGAATATAAGAGCTAGTTATGATAAAATAGTAGATGTTGCTAGAAGTAAAATTATGCCATTTAGTAAGCTTGCCAGAGAAATGGAAATGATTAATTCAAAACTAGTTAAAACTGAAGAAAAATTAAATGGAGCACTTAAAAGTTTAGGTAGCCTAAAAGAAGATGAACTAAGGGCCAGAGAACAACTTGATGAAATCAAAAAAATTCTAAATCAAACTAAAGAAAAGGTTCGTTCATTTAAACTCCCAAATGTTCCTAAAAACTATTATGTAGAATTATCTGAAGCCATGGCGGCGATTAATGAACTTATAAAAGCTCTTGACAAAAGACCAATTTCGATTAAAATATTAAATGTTCGGGTTGATACTGCAAGAGATTTAGTTTTAAAAGTTTATAATACTATAAATGAAACAGTTAAAACAGCTAAGATGGCAGAGGTGGCAATTGTTTATGGCAATAGATATCGTGTTACTAATAAAGAAGTTGATTTTAATTTAATTAAAGCAGAAAATAACTTCTTAAAAGGTAACTTTAAAAGTAGTTTAGAAAATGCTATTAATGCTATAAATATTGTTGAACCAGGAATATATAAAAGATTACTTGAAGAATACAAGTAAGGAGGAATTATGAAGTTAAAAGTTATTAGTTTTATATTGTTAGTTATATTATTTTTACCACTTAATGTATCTGCAGCTGAGTTAAATTTTTGTGGAAGAACTGCTCCAATATGGCAGTTTGTTGGTTATTTCTTAGTAGCTTTAAAAATAGTTATTCCTTTAATTATAATAGTTCTAGGAGTTATTGATTTTGCAACTGCAGTAGTATCAAGTGATGATAAAGCAATATCATCAGCTGCAAAAGGACTATTTAAAAGACTTATAATTGGAGTTGTTATATTTTTTATACCTACAATAGTTGATTTAGTATTTGGATTTATTTCCAATTTTACGGGAGATATAATGAGTGAAATAGCTACTTGTGAAGAATGTTTATTAAGTCCAACAGGTAATACTTGTGAAGATTCAGTTGATGTTGCTAATGCGGAGGCTAATCAATGATTTATTTAGATTATAGTGCAACAACTCCTGTATCATATGAAGTATTTGATACAATTTCAAAAGTTACCAAAGAATTTGTAGGAAATGCTAATTCAATTAATGCTTTAGGAAGAAAATCAGCAAATCTTCTTGAAAGTGCTACAAAACAAATTGCGGATATCTTAAATATAAATGTAAGTGAAATTACTTATACTAGTGGAGCAACAGAAGCTAATAATATGGCTTTAATTGGTGTTGCCATGAAGTATCACAAAATGGGAAAACATATAATTGTCTCAAAGCTAGAACATCCAAGTATTTATGCTATTTGTGATTATTTAAAAAGTATTGGCTTTAGTATTGATTATGTTAATAATGATTCTGAAGGATTAATTGATTTTGATGATTTAAAAGGAAAAATAAGAGAAGATACAATTTTAGTAAGCATTTGTGCCGTTAATAGTGAAACAGGAGTAAGACAACCTCTAAAGATGATTAGACAAATAATAAAAAAAGAAAATGCTAAAACATTACTTCATTCGGATATGACTCAAGCAATAGGTAAAGTGCCTGTTAATTTCCATGATGTTGACCTAGCTAGTATGTCTGCTCATAAAATATTTGGACCAAAAGGAATAGGCTTTTTATATAAAAGTAGCATGGTTAATATTGCCCCAATTTTATATGGCAGTGGTAAAACTAATGCTCTAAATCCTGGAACACCACCACTTCCTTTAATTGCAGCTTTATCTAAAGCTTTAAGACTAGCTTTAAATGATTTAGAAAAAAAAGAAAGATTTGTTAATCTTTTAAATGAAAAAGTAGTTAATAATCTAAGCAAATATCCCAACATTTTAATCAATAAAACTAAATATTCAATACCCCATATATTAAATATTAGTATAATGGATATTATGCCAGAAGTGTTTATTAATGCTCTAGATAAATATGAAGTATATTTATCTACAAATACCGCGTGTAGTAGTGGTGAAGTATCTCATAGTATTATGGCTATTTATGATGATTTAAAAAGAGCTAAACATACTCTTAGAATAAGTTTATCTTATGCAACAACAACTGATGAAATAAATAAATTTTTAAATATTTTTAGTGAAGTATATGATAGTTTAAAAATAGTTAAATAAAGGGGATTTATGGAAAAAATAATCATTTTAAAATATGCAGAATTATCTACTAAAAAAGCTAATATTAATTTCTTTTTAAAGACACTCAAGAATAATATTGATTCTTCTTTAATGTGGGATCATACAATTAATTATGACCGAGGAAGAATGTTTATTATTGTTAGTGAAGATAATATAGATAAAACAATAGATGTTTTATCTTATATCTTTGGTATTCATGAAATAGTTATAGGTTTTATCGATGAAGATAGAGATTTTAATACTATTACTAAAAATGTTTTAGATTTAATTAAAACGCAAGAATTTAAAACATTTAAAGTCGAAACTAAAAGAAGTGATAAAGATTATCCATTGGATAGTATGGAAGTAAGTAAAACACTCGGAGGAATTATTTTAAAAAATAAAGAATGCAAGGTAGATGTTCATAATCCTGAAATAACTATTCATATAGAAATTAGAAAAGATGCTATCCTTTATTATACCAACGGTATCCCAGGTCTTGGTGGTTATCCTGTTGGAACTTTAGGTAAAGGCTTACTTATGCTCTCCGGAGGAATAGATTCTCCAGTTGCAGGTTACTTAACAATAAAGCGTGGTGTAAAACTATCTGCTCTTTATTTTGAATCACCACCACACACAAGTGAAGAAGCTAAAAACAAAGTTATTAAACTTGCTCGCATTCTATCTAAATATAATCCCAACATGACTTTATATGTTATTAATTTTACTAAAATTCAAGAAGCAATTTTAAGAAATATTCCTTATGAATATTTAATTACTATAATGCGCAGAATGATGTATAGAATTGCTGAGAGGATTGCCAAAAGTGAAAACTCTAAAATAATAGTAAATGGTGAATCTATTGGTCAAGTAGCTAGTCAAACATTAACTAGTATGTCTGTTATAAATAATGTTGTAGATATGCCTGTAATAAGACCAGTTGCTTGTTTTGATAAATTAGAAATAATAGATATTGCTAAAAAAATTAAAACTTTTGATATAAGTACTTTACCTTATGAAGATTGTTGTACTGTATTTGTTCCAGAACATCCAGTAATTAATCCAGAACTTAGTAAATGTCTAGAATATGAAAAACTAATACCATACGAAGAATTAATTAATGAAGCAATAAGTAAAAAACAAGTAATAAAAATTAAAGAAGAAGAAAAACAATTTGAAGATATATTATAAATTTATTTTATAAATTTATTGCATAATTATTAAATTTTTGGTATATTATATTTATAAGTGTTACCCGTATTGGGTAACGCCGAATTGGGTTTCGACGCTACTTTCTAGTGGCGTCTTTGTCATTGTTACTACCAAAAATGATAATAACGATGATTATCACAAGTTGAAAAAATAGTTTTTCACTCATAAGCAACCTCCATACCTAAAACTCTCTTAAGAATCACTAGACCCCCTCGAGGAGGATATGAAAATTGTCGGCGCTGCACCAATACAGGTAACAGTTATCTATTATAAAGGATATTTTTGATATTGCAAGCGATTCGACAAAACTAGACATGGTTCGACAAAGAAGTTAAAAATATTGCAGTTGAATTAAGTAAATTAAATTAGAAAGAGAGAATGGTAATTAACAAGAAAAACAAATTTTTAAATTTTGCAATCTTTTTATTTTTTTGGAACTTTTTTACAAAAATTTCAACTTATATTATGGAGGGTAAAGATGAACGAGTTAACTCTAGAAGAAATATATAATGAAACATATAATGATATTTTAAAGTATGTAGTAATCCATGCTAAATCTTTAGATGATGTTAATGATTTAATTCAAAACATTTATCTTTCTTTATTTGAAAAAATAAAAGCTAATCATAACATAGAAAATGTTAGTGCATATCTTTTTGGTATTGCTAAAAATGAAATCAATAAATATTATCGCTTCAAATATAAGATAAATTTAGTTTCCATATTTTCTAAAAAAGAAAATATGGAACTAATTGACACTTTAAAAAGTGATATTGATATTGAAGCAAGTTTCTTAAAAACAAGTGATATCGATTATATATGGAAGTATCTTTTAAAGAAAAAAGAAATAATTCAAAAAGTATTTTTCTTATACTATTATTTAGGTCTATCAATAAAAGAAATAGCAAGACAATTAAATATTACAGAATCTAATGTTAAACATTATATATACAGAACCCTATCCGAGTTAAAGGAGGCTTTAAATGAATATAATAAATAAATCATTTAATAAACATATAAACAAAGATGAAAACTTAAAAATAATTAAAGAAAGGATGAATAAAAGAAATATGAAATATTTAAAATATAGCTTAATACCTATATGTTTATTATTAATTATTAGTTTATTTCTAATAACTAATAATAATAAACCAGATATATTTGATGATACCAAAGAAATTTATATTAATGAAATAGATAATATGAATTTAACTGCTCTAGATAGTGATATTAAAGTTGAAAATAATTATATGGTTGAAATTTATGATGAATTACTTAATATAGTTATTCCTACCGATCTAAATAAAATGAATGGTTTAGCAATATTCTTAAGTGATGGTACATTTAACAATTATGTCATAGAATACTTTAATGATGAAAGAAGAATAACTATCGCTTATTCTAAGACGAATACCCCAATTAGAGATTATTTTATAGATGATGGTAAGCCTTCTATAATAAATAATACTAATTTAGTTATTTCAAAATATAATACCATTTATATAGTGACATTTAAATATAATGATATTTATTTTGATATTGAAACATCTAATATAAAGGAAGATGAATTAATTACTTTATTAGAATCAATTATAAAATAATTTGTCAAACATAGTTAAAAATTGTCTATAATTAATTGACTCCTAGATAAAATTTGTCTATAATTAATTGACTCCTAGATAAAATTTGTCTATAATAATATTAAAGAATATGTTAATAATAAAAATTAGGAGTGAGTCAGTTTTATGGAACAAAAATTAGATAAGAACAAAAAAATAATATTAACAATAATAGCAGTGTTAATACTATGTGTTGGTTCAACACTAGCATATATTATTGCTCATCTTCAAGATGAAGCAAGAGGAAATGCTAGTGTTACAAGTGATGCAGTAGATATATTAAAATTTGAAGTTGATAAAGATATTAATTTAAATCCAACTCAATTTAATGTAGTAGAGGGTGGAGATAACTTAAGTGATACTGCAGTAGGTTCTGCAATACTAAGAGCAAACTCCACAGATAATAATGCTACATATAATTATTATGTTTATTTTAATATAAAATCAAATAATTATATTTATACAACAGATGCACAAACACCAGAAATAGTACTAACTATTCTTGATCCAAATGATAATCCTGTAACAAGTATAGATGGACTAGATTATGTAACAAGTGGAGGAGTATCAGGATTTGATATAACAACAAAAAGTGGGTTATATGAAGTAGCAGAATTATATGAAATAATATCTACATCAAGTACTGATGATACAATACAAGAATGGGAATTTACAGTATCATTTATA
>CALVYM010000002.1 GCA_944372205.1 uncultured Bacilli bacterium | reverse complement strand
AAAATAATCTAACTACATTTGGAGATATTAAAGATGAATTTGATGAAAAATTCAGTTGGTTATTAGAAGAATAGAGCCTAGCTCTATTTTTTTATTTCTTCTAAAAAAACTACTTCTTTTTTAATACTATCATAATAAAAATATCCAACCATATTTTTTATATCAACTACCATAATAATATCACATGAATATAAATAAACTTTAAAAGCATAAATATTAAGATTATTTTTTAAGTACTGTAATATTCTATATTGATTAATAGTATTAACTCGATTCTTATTAATTTCTTCTTCTGTTAGCTGTTTTAATCCTAAATTATTCATAATAGTTAATACATTGAAAATCAGTATCTACTATTTCTAATTCCTTATTATTTTTACCATAAATTCTATCCATATGATAGTCCATAATCTTATTATTTTCATTTTTTAATTCATCGTTTATATCTTCGCCAACAGCATTTTGATAATAACTTTCAAATAACACAAATCTCTTTATATCAGCAAAACTAACATTATTAATTTGTATATTCGGAGTTAGATGTTGATTAATCTGTTCTTCAACTACTAAAGTATTATCATTACAAACAATTCTCAAGTTACTTTTGTTATTAGGACCTATGATAGTTAATTCTTCTCCATCAACTAATTGAAGTATTTTACCTTTATTTCCCATATTCTTCACCTCGAACTGATTATATATAAATAGTTAATAAGTGGCAATTAAAAAGAGTAGAGTTAGTTGTTCTACCCTTACTTTATCCTACCATCTACCACAAGATAAGTTATATTCTTCACAAATTTTTTCATCTAATATATCTGAAAATAAAATAGGATCACCACTTCCACAAGCAGCATTGTCAAATAACCCAAATCTTCCTAGAATTGTAGACCTGTTATCAGTAAAATCGTTATATTTAGATTCCTCAAAATAAATCCATTGTGGTTCAACTTTTTTATTAGAAACATTATATATAATTCCTTTACTTTTCAAATTTTTTATTTCGTTTTGAATATTAACTGGTATATCCATCCTACAATCAGGAAAAGCATCGACTAACATATGAGCTCCACCATATAATTGTGAAGAAGTATATATATAAGAGTCTGGATAAAAATCTTCATTATATTCAAAAAATGATTTATTATAATCAGGAAACATTGTTTTTAATTCGCCAACTGATTTATTAATACAAACAGGATTTATATACATATATTCACCACATTCGAGAGTTGCAATTTTATACTTAACATTTTCATTTAAATTTATCATGCCTGCATGCAAGTCTTCTTCATTTTCATTATCCGAATTATTATCATTATTATTTGAAGAATTGTCATCTTGATTACTATTATCAGATGAAGTATTTTGGTTATTGTCATTATTCTCTGATGATGTATTTTGATTATTATTATTATTAGAAGTACTATTATTTTGAGTATTATTATTACTATTATCCCCAGTATTTCCTGTAGTATTTTGATTATTAGAGTTATCTTCTACATCTTCTATATTTTCTTCATTTTCAATTTCTACACATTCACCATTTTCATTCAAAATATAATTTTCTTCACAAGTATTAGTTTGCCCTTGATCTTGTTCCTCTGTTTTTTCTTCCTCAACTTGATTATTATTATCTTCAATTTGACTACTATTATCATTATTATTTAAATTATAGAGTATAATAGCAGAAGTAGTACCACCTACAACAACTATAGCAACAACTGTACTAATAACAATATGGATTTTAATAAACTCTACAATACCAATTAATATTTTCATTTTTACTCACGCTCCAATCTTAATATAATTCCGTTCTATAATTAAATTCATTACCATTAGTAGTTATTTTATTTTCATTTATTATCACAAATTCAAATTCGTAATGATAAGATAATGGCTCTCCCATTTCATCATAAATAGTTGTAGTTGTTGCAAGAATTTTATTTCCTTTTATTTCATAAATACCCGTTTGATAATCGCCACCACAAGCAACACCAAAATCACAATATTGATATACAAAACGGAATGTACCATCATTTTTAAACTGATAACTTCCTGATAGAGTAGAAGAAGAATGAGCATAATATCCCTTATATTTTATAGTAGCATTGTTTACTTTTAAAATAAATTCTTCCTCGGTAGTATTACCACTACTATCAGTAACAACATATTTCAAATTATATATTCCTACAACATTAAAATCATAATCTCCACTTACATTTACACTTAATTCTTCTAAAGAATTATCACTCACTTGCACTCTTTCTAATAAATTTATTTCATTTCCAATAGTTGTAGATAACTCACTTTCAAATTCTATAATTGGTTTAGTAGTATCTACTATATTAACCTCAAAATTATATTCTTCTTCATTACCAAACTCATTAATATATTTAATATTTATTTGTTGCTCACCTAGAGTAGAAGTATCAACTCTTATATTCTCTGTTAGTAACTCTCCATTATCCACTCTTTTTATTAAAGATAATAAATATACTTCACTGTTTATTTCTAAATTTAAGTCATCATATAGCTCAATATTAGTTTTAGGCTTATTAAATAATAATAGAGATACCACAACAATAGCAATTATTAATAAAACTATTATTGAAGTAACTAAAATATGCTTTTTTATAAACATATTAATATTACCTAACAATTTCATCTGTTATCACACTCAAAATAAAAATTTACTAACATAATAACAACTCCCTTTTATTAAAAACAAACAAAAGAAAAAAGGACACTGTACAAGCTGTCCTATTACTACATCAGCTAATAGGCACCGCTTAATTAACTGATGTATATATCATACCAAAAATATTGGATATTGTCAATTATTTTACTGATGATTTATCAGTATTGGTTTTACATTAAAAATTTTAATTTGATTTATAGTAAGTAATAGAACCAAATTCCCATTCTCCATTGGTATATTGAGGTTCTTGATATACTACATCATCATCATCAAAAGTAATATGTATTTCATTATTTGGTGTATCAACCACATTCCTATTTCTGTAAAGATCTCCACCAGGTATCATTACAGCAGTAAATGTACCATCATAACCATTCATATAAAAAATAACCACCTTTCATGATGATTATAAAATACTGTTGAAGAAGTAGAACTACATCTTCACAACCTTAATGTTCTTGTGTACCAATCGTGTACCAAATTAATAAATTCCATTAAATTTTTTTAAATTTTTAGAAAAAATAAAATATAAAAAGAAAATTAAAACAAATTAAAAATGAAGTGATAATACTAGAAAAAATGCATAATATATGATATAATAACAACGAAAGCGAGCAAATAGTAATTATATTGAAAAAACCTTGCCAAGGCTGAGACGGCAGTTCGATTCTGCTCACTTGCTCCAGAAAAAAAATAACTTACGAACTTTAAAAGTTTGTAAGTTTTTATTTTTAAATTATTCATTTAATCTTTATAATATTATTTACCTTTTAATAATTCATTGATATTATCTAATCTTACAAGATTTTGATTACTATAATATTCCGGCAAAACATTTTTAATCAATTCTATTAAATCTTCTATCTCATCAACCCTATTATTAATACTATAATAGTAATAATTATTAGAATTTTCTGGAATACTCAATTTACCATATTTATCAATAGTATGATAGCTTTTAGTCTTAGCATTTTCATATTCTTCTGGTGAATATATAAATTTATGTTCATTTACTTTATCTAACTGTTTATAATCAGTTATTTTTACTTTAGAAATTATATCTTTAAAAACTTGATAAATAAACTCACAATCAGTATAATAGCTATTATTTAATTTATTTCTTTCTTTAATATTTTGAGCAATTCTATTTATAGTATCAAATGTATTAATATATTCTTTTTCTATTTTAATATCTGTACTATTCATCTTAGTTAAATTAACAAATAATATTTTCAGTAACTTTTGATAATTTTGAAAAAATGATTTTGATTCTTTTTCTGAAGTGTTTTCTAAAAATTCTTTAATAATGTTTTTATTATTATCCCATACTGCTATTGTGAGTTTTTTTCCCTCACTAGTTATTGGAATATAATTAATATCTTTTTCTGTTCCATATAAACTAGAAAAACCAATAATATATTCATTTAAAGTAAGAGCTAAATTATTATTATCTGACCTATAACTACAAGGCTCATATACATAATCAATTAAATCTTGATAAGTGATTTTTAAGTAATTTTCTTCACCTTTGAAAAACTCATCATAACCTAAACTTAAATATATATATACCTTTTTATAATTTTTATATTTTTTATCAATATCTTCTTTATACTTATCACATTGTTCATGTTCAAAACTATAAAGTTTAGCCTCCAAGGCTATGAGATAATCTTCCCCTTCGGCAGTAAATGTTATGATTAAATCAATTCGTCCACGAGGTAATTCTTTTTGAGTTATTACATTTATATTTGCTAAATCAACATTAGAAACACATAAATTTTTAATATATGGAAATTTTTTATCTATATCCTTGCTAGCGATTAATTCACAAAATAAATGCAATGGATTATCTTTCAAATTATAAGGATTGTTTTCTCTTAATAATGATGCTAAAAAATTAGTATTAGCATCTTCAAAACGAAAAAAATCAATTTGTTCTAATATACTAGTTTTTTCATAATATTTGGCAAATTCTATCCATTCTTTACTATTTTTAAATTTAATTAATTCATTAAACAAGTTCATTTATATACACCTCTTTTATAATACCATTATCATCTTTATATAAAAATATTACTTTTTTATAATACTTACTAATTTCATTAATATGTAAATCAAGAATAGTAGGTTTTCTATCTTTCATCAAAGATAACTGAGAAACTAAAATAATTGGTACATCTAATTTTACTGCAATGTCTTTTATTCTTTTAATTTTTTCTATAGTATCCTTTTCTTTTGGAGTATCTTTTAACAAAATTAATTGCAAATAATCAATTACAATTAAAGATAATCCATTATTCATTTGATTATACTTTTCACTAATAGAATCTATATCATCAATAGTTAAGACGTCTGCAATTTTCTTTATAGAATCACTTACTAATCTTTTTTCTAATTGTTCTTTTGAACTTTCTAAACTAAAATATAATATTGGTTTATCACTTTTTTTAGCAATATCATTAGCTATATTAATAACTAATGTTGTTTTTCCTAAACCAGGTCTACTAGCAATACAAAGGATTGTCCCCTTTTCTAATGTATCTATATTCATTTTATCAATTACCTCCAATTAATTATATTTATTTATGTAAATATGAATAGCCCTCCTACACAGTTGCCAATATTATCAAATCCTAGATAATCCTTGGTAAGATCTAATACTAAAGGTATTATTCAAAATAACTTTCATCTAATAAAGGTATAATATCAATACCAGGTTCTTCGTAAGGGTGAACACTCCTTAATTTTGTAAGTACTTCTTTTACCTTTCCAACATCACATATTACCTCTAATTTTTCTTCTTGGACAAATTCTAACTGATTAGATTTTCCAATAAAAGGATTAGCTTTTTCATTTGGTTTAAATGTTCCTATACATTTTGTACTCATAGAGCAATGAGTATAATTTCCTATTACTCCTGCTCCAGCATCGCAAATTACATCTCTAACTTCTTCAACATTTTTAGTAGGTACACTAACAATTATTTTTACTTTATTTATATTAAAATTCATATATGCTCCTTCTAATTATTATCTCTAATATAATTTATTAAAAAAGTTCGCCATTTTAAAGCATCTTCCTCTTCAAATAAATTAAATAAAAAATCTACTACTATCTTTTGTCTTTTAATGGCTTCTTTTCTACCAGACTTTGTTAACATCATTTTTGGAAGTCTTAATATTTTTTCAAATATATGATTTACTCCACTAGCAGAACCCTTCTTATAATCATCAACAGTTAAATTTAGATTAGGGAATGTGTCTTTATCAAAAAATGGTCTATTGTGCTCTTTACTATAAGCATAAGTTCTAAGAATACCTGATGCTCCTAGAGCATCACACATATCAGCATCTGATACAACTTTTGCTTCAATAGACTCTGGAGTAATACCAGATAGTCTTTTACTATAACCAATTGTAGAGATAGCTTTTAATATAATTTCTTTAGTATTATCATCTATATTACATTTGATCATGATTTCTTTAGCATTAGCTAAATTTGTTTCCCCAAATAATTTGTAATCATCTACATCATGAAGCAATGCTATTAGAGTAACTATATCTTTATTAGCGCTCTCATTATCTGCAAAAATACATGCTAATTTAACAACTCTATTTATATGCTCCATTCCATGACCAGAATTATCACTAGCAAGTAATTTTTCAACCTCTTTATATACTTTATCAATCATATAATACTGATTCAATAGCTATATAATCATCATTAATATCATCAACTATTTCAGATATATTAAATTTAGAAAATTTATTAGCTAAATATTCTTTAGTTTTAAAAAACATACCAATTTCATTTATTAATAAATCATCAATTACTTGAATATTTAATTCTTGTAAATACTTTATTACTTCTAAACAATTAACTTGATCACATTCTAAATCATATAATATATCTTCAGAATTATTATTAATCATTTTTAATATAGTAATATCACTTATTCCTATATCTTTTAAAAATTGTAACATTATCTACCTCTCTTCTCTAAAACTTTTTTAGCACAATCAAATACTAAATTAAATTCTTCTTCATTTAAAATACTATTTTTTGTTAAGGCATACATTAAAGCTTCAAATTTACCACCTTGGCCATGACGAATTAACAATTCATAATTTCTTAAAACTTTATTTCTAGAAATAATTACTCCATTAAAATTATATCTTAAATCATCTATCTTATAATTTTCTTCTAAAAACTTAATTAATTCATCATTTAGGGCATTAGTCATATTATAATCAAATGTATCCTTTTCTATTAATAATCCATAATCTGTAGAAAACTCGGGAATATATTGTTTAACTACTTCACTACCATTAGTAAAATCTATTCCATAACCCTTTTCACTTTCTACAGTAATTCTTTTTGGTAGTAAAATGCTCTTTTTAGTTTTTCTAAATACTTGTTCATTTTCCCCTCTAGCCTTATATAAACGATAAAACATTGGAGAATTAGTAGCTCTAACTAACATTGATGGATTACTACAAGCATATTCATAACCTCCAAGTTCAATAAACATATCCATTGTCTCTAAATTAGTTGTAACTTTAAAAGCACTTGGAGAATTCAAATAAGATTCCTTAGGAATACCATAAAAATCAAAATCTCTGACACATCTTTTAAGTCTATTAGGATTCATTCGCATTACTTCTTCACAACTATCAATAATTTTTAAAACATTAGCCCCTAAAGATTCTAGATAATCATGATTAATAACAAAGTTTTCATAGCGTCCGCCATTATTTTGACCACCACCACTAGAGCCTCCTGATTTTTTATATCTTTTAAATGCTCTTTTTCGATTAATAAATATTTCTTGAGCACATAAAACATTTTCAAATACTTCATTTAATGTTTCACTAGATTCATTAACAATCATATCTCTTTTTAATAATTCAATAATTGTTGATACATTTTCTTTATTACTATGAATTAATATATTACAAAATTGTTTTTGAAATCTCTTAATATTAACAAATATATTATTATCTTCTAACAATTTAAATATTGCATCCATATTCTCTAAAGTTCCGTATCTATATAATAAATTTCTAGTTTCTTCTTTAATTAAATCAATATTATAACCATAACTACTAAATAAAGCTTCAACTAAATTACTATCTATATTAGTTTCCTCAGCTATTTCTAATTCATCTTCAGGAATTTCTTCTAATTCTAATTCATCAACTTTAGATATATTTATTATTGATAATGTACATAATTCTCCAATTAATTTATTAACCTCAGAAATATCTATATATTTATTTAATATTTCAACTAAAATTCTTAAATCTTCACTACTTATATAACTGCCATTATATATTTCTCTAACACTTTCCTCTAAATTTTCTAGTTTCTTTATTTCCTTATGTAATTTATCTATTTCTTGTTTTTGTTCTTGATATATTTTTTCTATTTTTTCTAAAACACTACTTATTATATTTTTAATTCTTTCTAATTCATTATCAGTTATTAAGAAAAATTCTAAACCTAAAGCTTGTTTTAAATACTCTAGATTATCATGTTCAAATTCCGTTATATAATCTTTTATATCTTCCATATTAAAATTAAGTAGAGATTGCGGATTGTTTAAAATATCTTTTAAATTACTTATTTTAACTTCTAAATCTAAAATAGTTGCAGTATTAATTTTTTCTTCAATTGCTTGTTTTTCTTCTCTAAATGCTCTAGTTATTAATTCATTCATTATCTACCACCACCATTTGTTAATAATTCTTCATCATTTCTTTGAATTTTTACAATTAAATCTTGCGAATTATTTATTATTTCATCAATTGCTCTAAGTTGAGCCATTCTTAAACTATCAACTGTAATTTCATTTATACCAAACATTCTTTTTAAATATTCTATTTTTATTTGTTTATCTTTAGCTTTATTATTATATAGTTCTTTTAAATATTCTTCATCAAAATCTGTACCAAATATAGTTAATATCTTATTTATTTCTTCAAATTGTACAACAAATTCATTATTGGCTTTATTATAATCCATATTATCCCCAGTCTTATAAAATAAAGTATAAAGTAAATAAACTCTATTATTTTTATCATAACCATATTTTTCTTTTAAATATTCCATATTGTTTGGAGATACCCCAACTGTAATAAAACCAAATCGTATATCTCCATTACGTAGTCTTCTAATAGTATTATTTTCCCATGATTGTTGAATAAATCTATCTGTATTTCCCCAAAATTTCGGAGGTTTTATATCTTCTGTAATCGCAAAAAGAGTATTAGCATCAGTTAAAGTCATTTTATCTATTGCTGCAGATACTCTAGGTAATGTTTCTTTATAATCATCTTCAACACTAATAGCATTCATATCTTCTAAAATCTTTTTCCCGTTATAAGGAAAAATTACTATATTATTTAAAGAATTATTAGCATTTTCTAAAGTATTTTTACCATACAATTCTTCTTGCAACTCTGTAACATTTTTCTTTATTTCCAAAGTTATTTGTTTTAAATTTTCTAAATACATATTTATATCTTTTTGCACATCTTCTAAACCAAATGAAGAAATATATTCTTCTGCATTATTGATTACTTCTCTTAAAAAAGATAATTGTTTATTATATTCTAATATTTTGTCATATAAAGTTACTTCTAACAATGAATAATTTGGACTAATCATTTTTGCTTCTTCACTTTTGCCTCTAAGTATAGCATCATTCATACTTATTAAAACATTTTTTTCTTTTTCTGGTAAATCTGCAAATCTTTCAGCTTGTTTTAAAACATAAAATTCAGAATCTTCTATAAAAGCTTTATCTTCTTCACTTAATTTAATTATTTCTTCTTTTTCACTACTTTTTTCAATAGATGCATATACAGTTATTAAAGATTTAAAAATTTCTATGATTTCTTTTGAATGAGTATTAAAATTTGGTATTAAATATATAGTTAAATCTGTAAGCATTGCTCTTTTTAAATCACTTTCAAAACTCCAAGTATCTATATGGTCTTGAACAGTAAAATTATCTTTTAAATATTCTTTAATTAATTCATTATCACTAACAACCGCAGCAACTTTTAGCTTCTTATAAATACCGATTATTTGATTTATTACTTCTACTTCATCTTCTTTAGCATTAACTCTTATTTGCTCTAATAACCCTTCGATATCTAGGGTTTCAACTTCTTTAGTTTGCCTTAATTCTTTAGCAATTACGCTTGCTTTAGTTTTTATTTCATCTACAACAATATTTTTCTTAATTTGTTCTTCTCTTTTATAAAACTTAATATTGTAATCATAAAACTCTAGTATTAATTGTTGTTTAACTAAATGATCTAATTCTACTTCATTTAAAAATTCCATAAATGATGCAAAGTTATCACTACTTATTGGCTTAATTATCCTCTCATCATCCATGAGTGCACTATATTCTTCATATGTTTTTATTTGGACTAAAATTGCTTCTTTTTCTGAGTTATTATTTTCTCTATTTTTAGCTTGAGTTTCTCTTATTTTATTAACAAATGCCTTAATATAATCACTTATAACTCTTTTCTTTTCATCATCCATTAAATTCCAATAAGGATAAATTTTCTTTATTTCATTAATTCGGAACATAGTAAAATCTTCACTTGCCACCAAGCGAATTATAGTTGTAAGAGCTTCATCACTAATTGTTGTAATATTTTCTTCTAAAGCCGCAATAATATCTTCTAAACCATCATATAATTTATTTCTTTCATCAATTATTTTTAGTTTTTCTGAAAAATCCGCTATTTTATCTAATAAATATTTTTTAAACACACCTATATTCATATCAACGTTCCTTATATTCTTTATTATCTTTAATTAATTTCAACATCTTTTCATCAAACAATTCTTCTGCAACACTATAAAAAGTAATATCTTCTCCCAAAATAATTTGAATTTCTGTTATCAACTTTTTAAAATAAGCAATTAAACTAGAAGATAATTTTCCCTTATCATAAGCTTGTTTCATTAAAATTAATATTTCCCTAACCACTGCATTATTTTGGTTCTCATTTACTCTTTTTAATAAACTTTCAATTTCTAATCCCAATCTTTCATAATCTGTTAGTAATTTATTATTAATAATATATATATCGTTTTCATATTTTGTTAAATCATTATCATACAATTTACTTAACACCGAATATAAATTATAAATTATCTTCTTATCTGGAAATTTTATTGCATTATCCCTTAATACACTTTTTACATCATCAATATTATAATCCATAACGCATCTCCTTAACTACTCTAATTGTATCATAAAATGCATTAAAAAAGAAGAAGTTATCTTCTAATTCTCTTAAAAGTATTACCAGTAATTTCTAACACTATTTCTTTATCTAAATAAATTGTGTCAGATGAACTTCTTAAAATCTCTTTTAAATATTTTGTTCTAATACTATTTACAATTGTCTGTAAACTTCTAGCTCCAGTTTTTAATTTATATGCTTCATCAACAATAATTTCTAAAACTCCCTCGCCGATTACTAATTTTTTGCCGTTATTTTTAACTAATTCTTCAAAAGTTTTTAATGGACTAATTGATGATTCAGTTAATATTTTATATAAATCTTCTTTAGTATAATCATTGGTATGTAAATACGTATTAAATCTTCCCACTAATTCGCGTTCTAAACCAATTCTTACTAAATCATCGGGAGTTATCTCATAAGTATCATGAGTGCTTTCAAAATACCTTTCAAAACCAATAGGATTAGATACATTAATCAATTCATCTCTTAATTCTGATAAGGCTCCAAGGCAAACAAAAGTAATCTTTGATGTATCAAACTCAATGTTTTTTTCAGTTGAACTAGGATTTATAAAATATTTTCCACCACCTAAAAAGTCTAGAAGTTGTTGTTGAACGGCTTTTTTCATTTCTAAATTATTACCTTTAATTGCTAATTTATCAAATTCATCAAAAACAATTATGCCTCTTTTGGCCTTTTCTAAATTACCATGAGCATTATTATATAAACTAATCAAAGTATCAGTTATATTACCACCGACATAACCCGTTGCTGAATAGTTAGTAATTGATGATGCTGCAAAAGGAACATTTAATCCACTTGAAATAGCACTAGTTATAGCTGTTTTACCCGTTCCTGTTGAACCATCAAGAAAAATAATTGATCGACTAGAAGCATCCCCATTATTAAGAGCAATAGATAAATTATTAACAATATTATAAAATAAATTTTCTACTGTTTCTTCTTGACCAACAAATTTTTTCTTGATATCTTCTAACAAAGTCCATAATTTATCACTATTTAAACTAATACAATTTTTCTTTTCTAAAGCAACTAAATCTGTAATTGTTGATGCCTCTTCATGAGCCATTTCATCAAGTACTTTTAAACTACCATTTTTAATGGCATAATTATGGGCATCATCAAAACTTTTATGATATTTAAAGCTACTTAAATATGGCATAAATTTTTGAGCAAAAGCATCTAATATTTTTGTATTACCCCAAAATATTTCATAAAATAAACCATAAAGAACTTCAGGACTCATAAATTTAATTTCTTCTGATTTATTAGAAATTTTAGCTATTATAATTTGATAATATTTTTTATAAATTTCAACAATTTCTTTCTCTTCTAATATTTTAATATCCTCTTTTTTTAAACAAACAAAACCCAATAAATCATCAATATTTAAATCTTTATAAGATGTTAATTTTGTTCCCCAACTATTATCTGCAAAGAAAAATGCTAAATACAGGGCATAAGCAAATTTTTCTTCACTACCATAAGAATCTATTACAGCACTTCTTATGGTATCTTTAGTATTACTTGATTTATTTAACATCGTTTGATAAATTGAACAAGCATATTTCATAAGTTCTTTAGTTCCTAAACTTAAATTTTTGTAACTATATAATTCTATATTCATCTTATCACTTCCAATAAATGTTATAATATCAAATATATGTAAAAAAGTCCATTATAATTTGGACTTTTTAAGATTTAACCTCAATTCTAGCAGTATCTTTAGCAACATTACCAGCTTCATCTACACCAGTTATCTCAACAACATAATAATATTTAGTTCGATCAAGATTACTTACTTTAACCGTATAAGTAGAATATTTTTCTTCAGTAAATACTATACCATCAGCACCTTTTGGGTCATTAGTTTCAATTACTTTATAACTAAATGATACATCACCAACTGCATCCCTTTTTGCAACGCTTAAATATACATAATCATTATAAGTAGCATCTCCCCCTTGATAATCAATTGTAAATGGTTTACTAGGATCACGATAATTTACTTTAACTATTAAATTAAGCCCTCTTCCTAAATCATCTTCTAAATGAATTATTTCGTATTTAATATAAGATACACTTTGATTAATCATAATTTCTCCAGTTTTATCAATCGTTCCTTCAATATTCCAAACAAAATTAGCGGTTGGATATGAATGACTAGTTGTTGCATATTTAACTTTTTCACTAGCATCAACTTTAATAACTACATTAGGAGTTTGGGCATAATTAATTTCAATCATCTCAGGAGCTATATAAGTATATGAACTAACGGCAGTTTTTAAAGTATAACTTTTACCTCCGATAGTAATTGTTGCCTTCAAATAATTACTTTCAGGTTGTTTTTGAAATCCATGAAAAGAAGCTACATCATTATTTCTATTTACATAAGTATATGGTTTAGAATCATTATCATCTTCTCCAAAAGCAAGATAAGTAATTTTACCATTTTTTAAAGAATTATCTTCTCTTTGGGGATCAAAATTATACCATTTACCATTAATTTTAATATTAACAGTAGTATGTCCTCCCCCAGTATTAGTTATAGCACTAATTGGATAACTTTCTAAGCCAATTCTTCTAGTTAAAACAACAAACATCGCTGAATAATTATCACAAGAACCTCTATGTGTTCCAAAACCATTAGTTGCTAAAAAAACTTCTACTGCATCTTTTTCATAAAAACCATATTGATTTATTAAATTATCTATTTCTTCTCCAATAACAAAACCTAATTGATAATTCATATTATTAATTATCCAATCATATACGGCCTTTACTTTTTCATAAGTGGACATTGAATCATTAGTTACCGAATTTAAAACTGATGTTGCATAATTATCAAGTGTTGGATAACCAGTTTTAGTGGGGTTTAATTTAGCACTATTTAAAATACTCTCAATACTACCAGATGGAGCATAAGAACTACTAGATGAACTTGATGAACTATTGCCTTTATTAGACGAGGAACTAGAAGAACTTGATTCAGTTTCTTCTTCTACATCAACTGGTTTTAAAGAATTTAAATAATCACTTATTTTTACTGATACATTACTTACTTCTTCAGCACTTTCTAAAGAATTTACTTTTTCCTTTAAAGATTCTAGTTTAGCAAGTTTTTCTTCTACATTTTTACATTCTTCATTTTCACTATCTACACAAGTATTTTTATAATTACTAATTTCTCCATCTAATAATTCTAATAAAATACTTTTTTGTTCATCAAATGTTTTATCCTCTAATACCGATTCTATTGTTTCATTAGAATTATTTATAGCTTGAGTTTTTACTTTTAATTCTTTATTTGTTAAAAACCAATAAAACCAAACTAATAAAATAAGCATGATTAAAAGAATAATAACTCCAATATAAATTATCTTTTTCTTTTTTTCATCCATTTTCTTTTTCATATACTCCCACTTCCTTATTATATGTCCAATTACCCATATAGTGTATCAAAAAGCAGAAAAAAAGTCCATAATTATTTGAACTTTTTTTCCATTCTAATATTTTTAATATTCATTCCCATAGATTCATAAAACTTAATTGCATCACTATTAAAAGACCAAACATTTAACTCTATTGAATCTATATTATTTTCTTTTGCTTTTAAAGATAAATATTCAAATAACTTTTTAGCAATACCTTTCCTTCTATAATTTTTATCTACTACAATATTTTCTATAAAATAAAAGGCTCTAGGTTTAATAATAGGTAGTGGATTAGTATGTTGTAAAGTTGCAATTAAAATGCCAACTATTTTCTCATCTTCTATATATACATAATTAATATTACTTGTATCATTTAATACTTTTTTAAAGTATTCTTTTGGAAATGATTCTTCATCATTATATATATCTGGTCGATTACTTAAATGCAATTCGTGAATTTGCTCAACTAATATTCTTGCATCTTCATAATCATTTAAATTCATTTCTCTAATCATTTTAAACCTCTTAAATATATTCATATAAACTATTAAAATTATCAATTATAAATTTTTGAATTTCTATATTAAATATAACTATGTCATATGATTCATAATTATTATAAACGTGCTTTAGTCTTATTCCCATATCTTTACCAAGTTCTGTTGGTCTTTTGCAGTTTTTATTATTAATTTTAACTATTTCTAATAAACCAATATCTATTAGCCATTCATAAACATCTTTTAATTTTAAATCATTCATATCCAAATTATTTTTTAAATCATTTATTTTTTTAACTATTTTAGATAATGGTAATTCTTCAGTAAGTTCATAGTTATTTAATTCATCAATTGTTAAATTAAATGGAATACCTTTATTTTTATTTCCTTTTATTCCTTTAGAAATAACTTCTTTTAAAACATCATTAACATAATAAAGACATCTAGTTATTTTAATGTTATTAAGTGTATCATCTTCTGGCACTACTTCTCCAGTAATTGGATTGATACCTTGAGCCATTTTTTCGATATATTCTTGAGCATGTTTTAACAATTCTTTATTCATAAATCCCCCTTGGATAAATTGTATTTTAATACATTTTTGCTTATTTGTCTACTATTATTTAAGCTATTTTATCATATACTTTATTTTCTAATTTACATAAGTTTAAATAAACTTGATTAGTAAGTACACAGTCATTTAGAGCTCGATGTTCACTTCTTTGTTCTAAATTAAAATAAGTTATCAAGTCATCAAGCCGATGGTGCTTTAGCTGCGGCAAATACATTCTAGATAATCTAAGTGTATCAATATAATTATTAGTTAAAAAAATACTTAACTTTCTTTCTAAATTATCATATAAGAAATTAACATCAAAATTAACATTATGACCAACAATTATATCATCACCTAAAAAGATCAAAAAGTCTTCTAAAACTTTTATTAAATCTTCACCATATTCTTGCATTTCAGTATTAGTGATACCCGTTAGGTGGGTGGTAAATGCAGAAACATATGAAACTTTAATTAATTTAGAAAAAGTATCAACAATTTCCTTATTTCGTACTTTTATAGCACTAATTTCTAAAATTTCGCCACTTCTTGAATCAAGTGAAGTTGTTTCAATATCTACAACTGTATAATCTTCTATATTTCTTATTAAACTATTTCCTTTAAATTCTCGCATTTTTACTCCTTACATTTTTATAACTAATATCTATTAACTTTATAATTGTTTCATCTTGTAATGTATCATCTAAGATAATAGTTATCCAACTTTTTTTATTCATATGATATGCCAAAGCATATCCCTTTTCTTTTTGGTATTTATTAACTAAATCATCTAACTTCACATTAATTATTTCTATTTCTCCTGATTCATTGTTAATAACTTTACTTTTATCAACATTTAAAATAACCGCAAACCATTTGTTGTTTTTATTTCTAAATACTCTCCAAACTTTGGATATTTTTCCCATAAAAATTCTGGATTAACATTATATTTTTTTATTATTTTATTTACAATACGATTAGTTTGATTAAAAGAAAAATAATGATTAATATAACAATTACTTACAATATTTTTAAGTATTTTTATATATTCTTCTTTAACAATATTTGAAAAAGAACCTAGATTTTCTACCCTAAAGTTTGTATATTCTTCATTAGTTTTTATATCATATATTTTTCCTATTAATTTATTATTTGCATTAATAATTATTTCTACCTTAAATTTATTATTCATAATATTAGTTATATATTTATAATTATTATTATCTTTAATAAAACCGAATGGTATTAATTTATCTTTATCTAATATATTATTTTTTATTATTTCTTTTTCTATCATAATCTTAAACCTACTTATTTTAGATATTTTTATTATCACTTTTCCACTTTTTTATTTGTTCTAATCTTTGTTTAAATTTAATTTCATTACCTTGAGTTGTTGGTTGATAATATACTTTTCCTTTTAAAGTTGTTGGCAAGCAATCCATGTTTGTAAGTTTATTTTCATAATCATGAGCAAATTTATAACCTTGGCCGTAGCCTAAATTTTGCATAAGTTTTGTTGGAGCATTACGAATTTGCAGTGGCACTGGTTCTGCAATAGTATCTAAGGCATCTTTTTTGGCATTCATATAAGCAATATCACAAGCATTAGATTTTGGGGCTATACTCATATAAATAACCGCTTCTGCTAAATGAACATTACACTCAGGCATACCAATAAAATGACACGCTTGATAGACATTTATCGCAACATTTAGGGCATTAGTATCGGCAAGGCCTATATCTTCGGATGCAAAGCGAATTATTCTTCTAGCAATATAAAGTGGGTCTTCTCCCCCTTCGAGCATACGAGCAAGCCAGTAGATCGCCGCATCAGGATCACTATTACGCATAGATTTATGTAAAGCTGATATAATATTATAATGTTCCTCTCCATCTTTATCATAAAGTAGTGTTTTTTTAGATAAAATACTTTCAATATTATCACGTGTTATACAAATAGTTCCATTTTTATCAATATCACTATTAGTAACAATCATATCAAGAGTAGTTAAGGCACTACGAGCATCACCATTAGCAAATATAGCTATAAATTTTAAATCATTATCTAATATTTCAATTTTACTTTTACCAAATCCTCTTTCATCGGTAATTGCTTTTTTTAAAAGACTTAAAACATTTTCTACTGATAGTTCTTTTAATACAAAAGTGCGACACCTAGATAAAAGAGCGTTATTGATTTCAAATGAAGGATTTTCTGTTGTAGCTCCGATTAGTATAATAGCACCCTTTTCAACAAATGGTAAAAATGCATCTTGTTGAGCTTTATTAAAACGATGAATTTCATCAATAAATAAAATTGTTTTTATGCCTAATTTTTTATTATTGTCGGCATCTTCCATTACTTTTTTTATTTCTTTTATTCCTGATGTTACTGCCGAAAAGGTGATAAAATCGGCTTTAGTTTCATGAGCAATAATCCGAGCAAGTGTTGTTTTCCCAACTCCTGGTGGTCCCCAGAAAATCATCGAAGAAACATTATCAGAATCAATCATTTTTCTTAATATTTTACCATTACCTACTAAATGTTCTTGTCCAACAAATTCATCTAAATTTCTGGGACGCATTCTATAGGCAAGTGGTTCATATTTAGGTTCATCAAAAAGTGAAGTTTGTTCCATAAATACCTCCAGTAATTGAATTATAACATAATTTTTATTATTTTAATATTGTTTTCAATTTTAAAATAATTTGTTATACTATTAATAAAAGAAGTTTTATATGTATTGTTATAATTGTGGGAAAAAATTAAATGACAAAAATATTTGTCCAGAATGTCAAAAAAGTTATACCCCAATTTCTATGTGGGGATATTTGGGATATGAAATATTATTTGCTCTACCAGTTATAGGTTGGATAATCTTAATAATTCTAGCTCTAGGTGGAACAAAAAATATTAATCTACGAAACTTTGCTAGATCATATTTCTGCCTTTTAATTATATTTATTATTTTTGTTATATTAGCAATTATTTTAAATATTGATATTTTACCATTAAATTAAAGAAGCAAATTTAAAAGTTTGCTTCTTTAATTTTTATATTCCAAAATATTCAAATAAGTCATCTTGATTAGTACTAACAAATTCATATAAATATGTTTGACTATCATTAACTTTAAGATTTATATTACCATTTTGAAAATCGGAAATATCAACATAAAATATTTCACCATTACAATTAAAACTATAATTATTAATATCAATTGCTTTAAAATCAGTAATTTCACCACTATAAAACGGTTCTGATGCAAACCAGCCAAGCATAAAATGATTCTCACTAAAAGCTGCAGTTATCATATCACTTTTTTGACTAACTGATGCCCAATTACCATTCAACATTGTAAATAATTCTTCACTAGTATAAAATGTAGGTTCTTCAATGTCATCTTTATCTTCGGCATTTTCTACTTCATTTACATTATTGTTATTATCTAAATTAGCACTATTAACTTTATCATATATTAAATAAATGATAACTCCTATTACTAAAAGTATTAAAATTGCTACTAATACGATTAAAATCTTATAGTTCTTATTTTCCATTAACCATTATCCTTTCTTTATTTCATCAATATAAACATCATATCCATTATAATTTTTTATAGCATTAAGCATTTCTTCTTTAGTATTTTCACTAAAACCTACAAATGATTTATCACCAATTATTGTATAAGGTACTCCTCGGACATTATCATTAAATACTTCAGCAATTTCAAAAATTAAATCTTGATAGAGATTAGCACTAAGTTTATATAAATTATAATATTTTCCATATTCTTCTTCAATACTTGCAAAAAATTCTTTTTCACTGCTACAAATATGGCAAGTATCTCGGTAAAAAAAGTAAATGTTAACTTTATTATTTTCTTTTTTTATTTCCGCTAATAAATTATCTTCTATTATTTCAACTGAATCATTTTTATTTTCATTATCAATATTATCTTCATTAGATACATTATTTATTTCTTCTGGTAAAATAATATATTCTTTTAACCAATTTTCAAAATCGATTGCATTTTGAAATATTTTAGTATCTTTTTCTTCATCTGTTCTTAAATAATCAATTAATTTTCCTTTATGATAAATTAAAAATGATGGATAATATTTTATTTTTTCTTCTATATTAGTATCCTTAATTTCTGAAAAAGCAATTTTTTTAATAGTAATAGGATATTTATTAATAAATTCATTTAATACATCTTCAAAATCAGAAGAAGCAATACACATATCTTGATAAACAAAAACTAAAAATGTATCTTTATCAAGAATTAAACTATTTAACTCTTGATAATTTATTTCATCAAATAACCCATTATTAGTATATTTATTATCTAATTCAAATTTCTTATTATTTAAAACTAAATATAAAATTATTCCTAGAACTATTAATAATAAAATGCTTAATATTATTAATAATTTCTTTTTCATTAGTTGACCTCATGAAGAGTTGTAAAGTCAATATTATAATAAGGAACAATACTAAAATTATAATATACATCATTGTTATATGTGCTTTTTACTTCGACTTTATTTTCACCATCATATGACCAATAAGCTCCAACATTGTATATTTTATCTTCATCCCAACCCAAAGCTACTAGCATGGTTTTAGTCATTCCGGCATATCCACCACCGCCGCACATCAAAAATATATTTTTATCTTTAGGAAATATTGATTCTAAAATAGTCATAGATTCTTCATAATTTGCCGTATATTTACCGTTTTGTTCTGTAAATAAGGAAGTCCCTGTATAAGTATTTCCAACTTCTTCTGGTAGTCCTGAAACATTAACTAAATATGGAAGTGGTACAACTTCAAATCCTCTTACAAAACCAGATAAATAAGAATCTCCACCAATTGCCTCATAATTGCCGGGATCTTTTAACATTCGCATATCTCGGTATACACTATCACTTCTACCTAAATAATTATCAATTGTTTCTTCATTAATGTTTTTATCAATCCCAAATTGTTCTCCTCGTAGTCCTTCAGATACAACTGGCTTAGGTAAAGTATTATCTTCTTCTAAATCTTTATCATGAAAGATAAAATAACCTCCTAGGCCACCAACAAATAGACTAACTATTACTATAGCTATTAAAACGATTTTATTTTTCATCTCTTTCCTCCTTCTTCAAGGATATCTCATATTTAAAAATTAGTCAATAAACTTAAAGTTTAGTTAGCTAAACTTTAAGTTTACTTTATTATTTTTTTAAAAACTAAAATGGCTTTAGCATTTCCTGTTATAGAAAAACTAATAAATTCATAGTTGTATTTTGTCATTTCATTTATTTTTTCTTCAATTTTTTTTGCCATGTTTTTAGCTTTAGGACAATAACCAATAACCTCAGTTTTATACATTTTTAGCCTCCTTTAAAATTATCTTATTTAATTAATATCTGACACTTTATATCTTTAGCAATTAATTCTTTAAATTTTATAGCATCTTCTTTAGTACCTACGATTAAACCATAATGAATTGGAACTACCACTTTAGGTTTTATTTCGTTAACTAAATCTGCCGCTTCAAGATAAGTCATGGTATATGTTCCTCCGATAGGAATAAATGCTACATCACATGAAACTTTTCTATTTTCTTCAGTAATATCTGTATCACCAGCAATATAATAAGTTATATTATCTATATTTATTAAATAACCTACCCAATTATTTTCTCTTGGATGAAAATTTTTATTTATATTATATGCTGGTATTGTTTTAAAATTAATTCCAAGTATATTATACTCTTCATTTGGCTTTACAACTAAAATATGCTCTTTATCAAAACCTAATTTTATTACTTTTTCTTCTAAATCATTAGGTATTATAATTATAGTATTATCTTTTATTACTTTTTTTAAATCATCTTCTGAATAATGATCATAATGACTATGAGTAATAAATACTATATCAGCATCATTATAATCTTTATTTATTTTATAAGGATCAAAATAAATAACTAAACCTTTTTTTAATTTTATACTACTATGAATTAATACTTCAACACTATCTAACATAATACCATCTTCTTTCTTAAATTAATTATATCATTAATTAAAGAAAAAAAGTAGTATACACTGATGAATTTTAGTAACCTTTGTCGAACTTTGTCGAATCACTTGCAAATAAAAAAATAACGGCTATAATAAATAACCGTTACCTATAATTGGTGCAGCGCCGACAATTTTCTTATCCTCCTTTAAGGGGTCTGGGTATGGAGGTTGCTTATGAGTGATAAATTGTTTTTTCAACTCGTGATAATCATTGCTATTATCATATTTGGTAGTAACAATGACAAAGACGCCACTAGAAAATAGCGTCCAAAAACTATAGGGCGTTACCCAATATAGGTAACACTTACATATATAATATACCAAAATTTTAAATAAATTACAATTATTTTTTATTATTAACTTCAAAACCTAATTTTTCTATTTTCTTAATAACTTCATCTAATACTCTTTCTTTTTTTACAGTAATAGAAAGTATTTTATTATCAAGAGTTATATCATAACTTGTAACCCCTTTAATACTAGATACTATATTTTTAATGCGATTTATACAACCTTCGCATTTAATTCCAGTAATTTCTAATTCATATTTCATATTTTTATCCTCCTTAGTCTTAATGAATTTAAAACAACAGTTATACTACTTATAACCATAGCAATACTACCAATCATAGGGCTCATACTTATACCATAATAAGAAAATGCACCAGCTGCAATTGGTATCATACACATATTATATAAAAATGCCCAAAATAGATTTTGTTTAATAATTTTATAAGATTTTTTGCTTATTTTTATTAAGTCAATTATATTATTGATATCATTATTCATAAGAATTACATCAGCAGAATCTATAGCAATATCTGTTCCATCATTTATACTTATAGCAACACTTGCACATTTTAATGCTGGTGCATCATTGATACCATCACCTGTCATAGCAACAAACTTACCATCATTAATTAAGTCTTTAATAAATTTATCTTTATCTTGTGGTAAGCTATTAGCGAAAACATTTTTAATACCTAATTCTCTTGCTATAACTTCTGCTGTTATATGATTATCACCAGTTAGCATATATACATCAATATTATTTTTATTAAATTCTTTTATTGCTTTTTTTACATCTTTCCTTATAGTATCACGAACTCCAATTAATGCTAAAACTTTTTTATTTTCAACTACAAAAACTATACTACATCCTAAATTAATTAACTTTGAATAATCATCAGCATAATTATTTCTAATTTTTAATTTTTCTAGTAGTTTTGCATTGCCTAAATAATATGTTTTATTATTAATGCTACCCTTTATACCGATACCACTCATAGCTTCGTAATTACTAACATCTAATTTTTGTTCTATACTAAATGCTGTTGATATAGGATGATTAGATAAACTTTCAATATTGCTAACAATATTTAATAATTCTTGATTACTCCTGCTTGAATAATTAAAAACTTTATCTATATTTAACTTACCATTTGTTAAAGTCCCGGTTTTATCAAAAACTATTGTATTAATATTACGAGCCGTTTCTATTACATCACCATTTTTAAGAAATATTCCTTTTTGTGCACAAAGGCCATTACTTATTACAACTACTAAAGGGACTGCTAGGCCTATTGCACAAGGGCAAGCAACAACAAGTACAGTTACAAAGTAAATTAGTGATTCACTAAAAGATGAATTTATAAACAAATGAACAATAAAAGTAATAAGAGCAATAATAAATATTATTGGAACAAAATAACCACTTATTTTATCTGTTATTCTTTGAATTTTACTTTTATTAGATGTGGCATTAATTACTATTTCAATAATTTTGGAAATTGTTGAATTTTTGCCAATATCTGTTGCCTTATATTCTAAATAGCCGTCATAAAGGATTGATCCAGCAATAACTTTAGAACCTTTATTTTTTAATACGGGTTTACTCTCTCCCGTAATAAATGATTCATCGACATAACTTTTGCCACTATCAACTATACCATCAACAGCAATTTTTTCTCCCGATTTACTAATTAAGATATCTCCCGGTTTAACTTCATCAATTGTTAGTTTTATTTCTTTGCTTTTCTTCTTTTTTAATATAGCATAATCTGGAGTAATTTGAACTAAATTACTTAAAGCACTCTTAGTTTTATCTTTACTAATATCTTCAATAAATCTTCCTAATTTAATAAAATAAATAATCATACAAGTAGATTCAAAATACAAATTATGAACAAATTCTGTATTTCCTAAAATAATCTCTATAAAGCCATAAAGACTATATAAAAAGCTACATACCACACTAAACATTACTAAAGTATCCATATTAGGAATTAAATGAATTAAATTCTTCCAACCATTTTTTATTATATCAAATCCATATATTAAGAAAATTATTGCAACAATAAACATGAATGATGCAAGTATTATTGGATGATTATGATTAAGAAGTAAAACATTTGGTAAATTAAACATGTGATTCATTCCTACATACATCATCAAAATTATCAATATACCTAAAACAATTAATTTTATCTTCTCGGGCTTTTTATTTTCAACTTCACTTATATTTTTAAACTCTCCAGCACTTTTAAATCCGGCATTCTCTATATATTTTTCAATTTCTTTTATAGATAATCCCTGATACTCAACGCTAGCAATACTTAATACTAAATTAACACTTGCCCTAATTATTCCTTTTTGTTTATTTAAATACTTTTCTAAACCAGATGAACAAGCACTACAAGTCATACCTGAAATTTTTAATACTATTTTTTTCATAAACATCACTAATATTATATAACATTTAAGAGATTTTGGGTATATTTTGCAAGTTTTTTCAATTTTTTTAACATCTTCGACAAGATTCGACAAAAAATTTGCATTTAATGTGGTATTATAGCAAACCAAAAGGAGAATTTATATGTATTTAAGTTATGAAAAATATTTTGAAAAAGTTAAAAAAGACATTTTAAATGAAACTGAAAGTATTGAAAGGAAGGTATATGAACTAATATCTTGTTATTTTAATACCGATATTGTTCCTATGGAAAAATATAAAGAATATATCACTTTAGGAATAATTAATAGATATTATATGTATAAAGATGTATATCCTAAAATATCAATAAAGGAAGATTCATTTACGAGCTATGCTATTAAAGATAATAATGGTTATTATAATTTAGAAGATTTTTTATTAAATAGATTATTTAATAATTTAAAAAAGGTTTATATAAATCATGATAAAGATGCTAGTATTTGTTATTATCAAATTCGTAATAAAGCTATTTACTTTACCCATGATGCTTTTAATAAATATATTGTGGATATTCCTAATATTCCAGATAAAATAAATGAGTATTTTAAACAATACTTAAATATGTTTATATCCCAAGTATTTGATCATGAATTAGGTCATGCTCTAAAAATTAAGAGTGCTAATGGTATTTCTGTTTATCATGATAATAGAAATTTAATATATGAAAAATTAACTGATGAATTAGAAAAAAATAAAATAAAGTTATTAGAAGATATTTCTTTAGAAAGAATAAAAAGTGATAATGAAATATTTATGGATATCTTACATGATTTAAGAACAATTTATAATAATAAATATAATAAAATTATTAAAAGTGATAAGAACATTGATTTTAATGTTAGTACAAACTATATGAGTTTGCAAAAATATGAGTATATAAATGAATTATTTCAAGAAGTAGAATCAAGATATAATGCAAGTTCCTTTAATGAACCAAATTATAAAAATTTTATTGGTATTAAAGGTAATTACCTTAACTTAACTCGTCCTTTTAGTATTTATAGTGCCATATTTAATTATGGTGATATAATGCTTTCATTAATTAATCTAAAAGATTTTTTTCATATGAATTATTTAGATTCTACTAAAGTTTTACAAAAATTTAATAAAGATTATAAAACAATATCTAAAAATATTTTTAATAATAATTTATCAGCCATAGACAATATAAATCTAACTCTGGAAAAATTGGTAAAACATCAATCAGAAAAAAATTACTTAAAATTAGATTTATTTTTAACTAAATGTTATGAACAAAAAATAGATGAATTATTAAAATCTGAGATAGGTTTTAAAGAAATTGATAAATTAATAATTGATACTAATAAAATTATATTTAAACTTACTTTAAATAAATCTAAAGATTTAGAACATACAATTATATTAAAAAATATATTAGAAAAACTAAAATTTAAAAAAAGATTGCTAATTAAATAACAATCTTTTTTTAGCCATATAACCTTTTTAAATATGTTTTGTTATCATTGTGAATAATTACAATAATATCTTGATCATTTTTATCTTTGATATTTTTGCCATAAATACAATCAAGTGGTCCAAAACTAAGTAAATATGAAATATTTAGTAATTTTTCATGAATAATTATTTTATCACCAATAATAGGTATTATACTAACAAATTCTAAATTTAGGATATATTCTTTTTCTAAATCTTTTAAAGTATATTTAAATTTATCAATATTTATAATTTCTAAAATTTTCATTATCTTCCTCTGCCTCCGTTTAATTTCGGAGCATTTAATTCTTCTAAATTAACATCCATCATTAAAAAGCTACCACCAATACTTTCAAGTTCTAAAAAATTAGCACTCTTTAAAATTGTATTTAAATTCATAAAATTATCACCAATAAATTTTACTTTGTTTAAATGTATTTCAGACATTGCATTATTGGAAAAAAGAAAAGAATCTCCAATTTCCTCAACATTTGCTAATTTTATATGTTCTAGAGTTTTATTATGCCTTAAAAAATTGTCTCCAATTACATTTACTATGTTATTAGTTAAAGAAATAATTTGATTGTATTTATTAATAATTATTTGTACTTCACCATTTTCTGTTATAAATATAATTTTCTTATTTTCACCTTCATTTATAATACTTATCTTTACTATATCTTTTATGGTATCGGGCAAGCTATCTCTTAAAAATTCATCATATACTCTAATAGTTTTATTGACCAAATCTATTATAAAATAATCTATTATTATATATTTTTCATGAGGATACTCTTTTACTTCAAAGTTATCAATAATTATATTATCGGGACAATAATAAATGTTATTAAATTCAAAATTATATTTATAATATTTACCATCACTGGCTTTAACATAACCGGGGATATCTAAATATTTATGAAATACCCTTTGTTCTAAACCATAAAATCTTGCAAAACTATCGGTAAGACCTGGTATTATGTTATCTAGATTATTAGAAAAAGTAGCATCAGGATCATTTACGGAATGATTATATCTATTTTTAATAGATAGTGTATGAGCATCATCTTTCGTAAACTGAATACTTATCACACTTGTTCCGTATAGATCTTGTCTTTTAGGATTTTTAAAATCTTCTCTTCTTATGTCATCGACATTTTCTTTGACCGCGAAGAAGACAAAACATGAGGCAAGGCGATTTAACCAAAATGAGCAAAGTTCTTCTCCTGGTGCATAATATTTTCTAAATTTATTTATATCTTCTTTGTTCTTACACTTATACAACTTATAACCAGCTTCTCTTAGTAATTCTTCGGGAGTTTTATTACTTCTTAAAACATAATTATTTTCTACATCAACAAAACTATAAATAAAATTTTTAAAATAATATTCAAGATTATTTTCTACAATATCTTTAGAAAGATAATGATTTTCATGAAAATTATTTAATAGTATTTGAGGTAGTAAACCACGCTTTTCAAGTAGTGTTGGAAATAAATCACGGCACAAATGCATCATACCTTCGCCATATTTTTTCTTAATAATTTTTAAATCTTCATTCATAGATTATCCTTAAAATAATGCTATAATCTTTGGTAAAAAGATTATTAAGCCAACAATAGCTGAACCAATAGCAAATACAAGTACTCCTCCAGCAGAAATATCTTTAGCAAGTTTTGCTCTTTCATCCTTTTTAGGCATAGCAATATTTACTACTTGTTCAATTGCGGTATTAAACATCTCTCCTCCAATAACTATAGAAAACCAACAAACACAAATAATCCACTCAAGCACACTTATTTTAAAAACCATTCCCATAATTATTACAAATAACATAATTGATACATGAATTTTCATGTTTCTTTCAGTCCAAAATGCTTTACCAATGCCAATAAATGCATACTTAAAACTATTAATTAACTTCTTATTTTTCATAAATAAACACCTAACTAAATTATATCATAATATATGAAAAAATGCCTTAAATTTAAGACATTTTATAAACCAGCTATTCTTTGGCATCATCATAGCATGATTAGTGTATTAATTCTAAATTATACTAACCATTTTTGAATTTCTTCGTTATCTAAATAACTTGATAATAGTTTTCCACTAATAATATTTAAATAAGGATATTCTTCTTTTAAATAATTTACACTAGTATTGATATTTGATCCACCAGAAGTGGCAAATAAATATATTTTTTTATTTTCTAAATTATTTTCTTCAATAAATGTATTAATTATCCTCGGAGGTACTCCCCACCAGATAGGATAACCAATTAATACCTTATCATAATTTGATAAATCTATTTTTTCTTTTATTTCTGGTCTAGATGTTTTATTATCATTTTCTTTAGATGAACGACTAGATTTATCCATCCAATTTAAATCTGCTTCGCTATAACTTTCTACTGGCTTTATTTCAAATAAGTCAGCAATAATCATATTTGCTAGATTTGTAGCAACTCCTCTAGTTGTACCACTAGCTGAAAAATAACACACTATTGTTTTACTCATTTTTCTCCTCCTTAAAACAAATTAATATTAATTTACATTAATATCATATCACTTAAAGCTAGCTTTAAGTCAAGAAAAAAAGATAATTTATAGACTTTTTAATAGTTGTTGTGTATAATTAAATTAGAAAGGAGAATAAATTTTGAAAAATGTTATTGCATCATTATTAATTGTAACTAGTTTGTTTTTACTAACTGGCTGTGAATCTAATAAATAATATACTATTGATGATTTAACTATTACTTTACCTAGTTCTTTTACAAAAGAAGATATGAATGGTTTTTTAGCTTATTTAGAAAATGATGAAGCTGGAATTACAGTAGCAGAAGAAACATTTACAGATTTAGAAGAAATAGGATTAAATAGTGAATCTACTTTAGATGATTATGCTGCAGCAGTAATGGCTAGTAATGATACTGATTATGAATTAAATAGAACTAATAATTATATTTATTTTTATTACGATTCAACAGTTGATGGTACAGATTATCATTATATGAGTGTATTACTTAAAGGTAATGATGAATTTTATTTAATAAGTTTCTTTTGCTTTGCAGAAGATAGTGAAAAATATGACACAATATTTAGAGATTGGGCAGATACTATAGTTGTTAATGATAATTAAAAATTTATTTACAACCTAAAAGAGATATGAAAATTCCATATCTCTTTTATTTATAATTACTACAAAAACCGGACGATTTAATGATGATGATGTGTAGTACTCTTAATATTTTTTACTTTACAATTTTTCTCATCACATTTAGAGTCTTTAGCTTCTATTTCAATTGTACTATGAACTATTCCATGTTCTTCTAATTCTTCTTTTAGATCTTTTTTAACTTTTTCAAAATCTAAAGTATTAACAACTGCATGAATAGTAGCATAGTTATTAACTCCATCCATACTCCAAATATGAATATGATGAATATCACTTACATTTTTAACTTTTAATAGTTCTTTTTTAAGTTCATCAATATTTATATTTTTAGGAGTTTTTACTAAAAATAAGTCTAATACTGATTTTAAATTTTTTATAGCATGAATTAAAATATAGATTGCAATAATTATACTCATAATCGAATCAATATAAGTAATATCAGTAAATTTCATAAGAATAGAACCAATAAATACTATAACCCAACCAAGAACATCTTCTAGCATATGTAGATTTACTGATTTTTGATTTAAAGAATCTCCTTCTCTTGTTTGCATTGCAGCGATAAAATTTACTATAATACCTATAACAGAAATAATAATCATACCATTATATTTAATTTCTACTGGATGTATTAATCTACCTACAGCACTAATTATTACTATTATAGAACCAACTAATAAAAATGTTGTTGTTAAGAGTGCTCCAAGTACTGAATAGCGAATATAACCATAAGTATATTTATAATCAGGTTTTTTCTTGCTTTTTTTCTCTAAAAAATAAGATAAGCCAATACTAAAAGCATCAATAAAATCATGTAGTGCATCTGATATAATTGCTACACTATTAGTAAGTATTCCTCCCAATACTTCAAAAATGGAAAATCCTAAATTAAGTAAAAAGGCTACTAAAATATTTTTATCAGTTTTCATATATATCCTTTCTTTTTATCTATTTTAAAAATCCTTTTATAATAGCTTCTTCTGCTTCTTTTTCGCTCATTCCTAAAGACATTAATTTTAATAATTGTTCTCCAGCAATTTTACCAATTGATGCTTCATGAATTAGGTTAGCATCAACACTTTTGGCATAAATCTCTGGTATAGCTAAAACATTACCATTATCTTTAAGAATGGCATCACATTCCACACGAGCATAACACTTGGTATTACCTGTAACTTTAGAAATAAATTCCTGATAAGAAGAATCTGTTGCAACTGATCTTGATACTACATGGGTACTAGAATCCTCTCCATTTAACTCAATATTAAACTCTGTCTTAGCAATATTGGCATTATTAGTAAGTATTTTTTCATTAATAACTAATGTGGCATTTTGATCAAGCTCAGCAACCGTTTTTCTAAAAGTATCATCTACTCCCTTAATTTGGGTAGTAACCATATTCATAGATGAACCTTTTTTCATATAAATTTCTGTTGTAGGATTAAGTATTCTTTTACCATTTCCACTACCTTCGCCGTAATGTTTTTCCGTATACTTAACGGTGGCGTTTTCACTTAAGAAAAAGCGATGTATTCCATCGTGTTCGGAATCACTATGTAAATCATTATGAATACCACAACCTGCAAGTATAATCACATTAGCATTTTTACCAATATAAAAATCATTATAAACAACATCTTTTAAACCACTTTTACTAAGAAGTACAGGAATGTGTACTATACCAAATTTAGTATCATCTTTAATATAGACATTGATTCCATTTTTATCAGTTTTACTTTCTATTTCAATATATGGTGATACTTTTCTTTTAATAGATATACCATCTACTCTTATGTTATAAGCATCAGCTTCTTCATAATTAGATTGCTCAAGAACACTCAATAATTTATCTGCTATTTTATTCATCATCAATCACCCCACAATACTCATTTGTTACAATGAGTGGTAGCATTTCCATCTTACTACCTATTTTTTTAATGGTACCATTTTCTAAAAGTATTATTTCATCAGCAATATCTAATATTCTTTCTTGATGAGTTATTACTAAAGTTACGCCATTATTAGTTTTTTCTAATTCCTTAAAGATATTATTTAGCGATTTAAAACTCCATAAATCAATACCCGCTTCGGGTTCATCAAATATGGCTACTTGAGGATTTCTTGCTAAAACGCTAGCTATTTCTATGCGTTTTAATTCTCCGCCAGATAAGGAATTATCAATAACTCTTTCCACATAATCTTTAGCACATAATCCTACTTTAGCCAAATATTTGCAAGCATCCATCCTATTAATATCTTTATTGATAGCAAATTTAAGTAAATCAAAAACTGTAATACCTTTAAATTTTACTGGTTGTTGAAAAGCAAAAGCTATACCCATATTGGCTCTATCTGTTATATTTTTATGAGTAATATCTTTTCCATTATAAATTATGCTACCACTAGTTGGTGTTATTAATCCCATAATTATTTTAGCAAGTGTAGATTTGCCACTACCATTAGGTCCAGTAAGTGCATAAAATTTAGTATCATCTAACTTCAGATTTATATTATCTAATATTTTTTTATTATCTTTAATAAAACTTATATTTTTTAATTCTATCATGTTATTCCTTTCTATGCAAAACACATTTCACATTAATTATACTACAATTTCTCACTAAGTTCATAAAAATATTTTTTTATTTGTATTCAATATTCTCTAAATCCAGTAAATATTTTTTTCTTTTTAAGCCATAAGCAAAACCTGTAAGGCTTTTATCATTACCTAGTACTCTATGACAAGGAATAATAATAGCCATCTTATTTTTGCCAACAGCATTACCGATAGCTCTAGCATGAGTATTTAATGATTTTGCAATATCACTATAACTTACACACTCTCCATACTTGGTATTTTCTAAAAATTTCCACACTTTTATTTGAAATGGTGTTCCTCTAAATTTAAGAGGTATTTTAAATGTGGGATTCTTGCCATTAAAATAAATATCTAACCACTTTTTAGTTTCATCAAAAATTTCCAAATCAGTTATAATATTTGGAATATGTTCATCAAAATATAATCCCATTAGATATACTCCATCGCTTTCTAAAACTATATTACCAATACTTGATAAATAAACATTATAATACATAATTACCTCAATCTAAATGTCTTCGGAGCTAATTTATAAACTAAGATTAGTGATATCAAAGAATAAACAATTGCAAAGGCAATCATAATTATACCAAAAGTTAGTGATGAAACTTCAATATCAGATATATAGTAACAAACCCAATAAGTAATAAGACTAGCAATAGTAAATGAAGCACTTTTCATCTCCATTCCTATATTATAAGGTTGAAGTAAATAATAAAGAACTAAATTATGTACTGAGAAAAATATTGACATTGATAAAATAGAAAAGAATATTACGGCATATGTAATAAGTGATGCTCCTCCACTTACAAAAAGAATAAGAGAAATCATTAAACTAAGAGTTAACGCCGGTAATAAATTAAGTAAAATTAAAGTTTTTAATCTTTCCCTAAATAAAGAAAGTAAAGTTTGAGGTTGTCTAAAAAAACGATAACTAAGCATTGAATGATCACAATTCATAAACATCGCATTAGTAACACTCTTGCCGGTGTTAATAAAATACATTAAAAATAAAACAAATGGTAAATAATTTAAAATAATTTTATTAGCACTACCTTTAAATTCTGGAAAAATATATAATAAAATAATTAATATAATACCAATAATTAGTATTCCTGTTGTTGTTTTTTTAGCACTTTTAAGTAATATTTTACTATGTCTTTTTACAAATAAATCATGGAAATATTGAAAACCAGATTTTTCACTAGTAATAGATGTATCTACACTTATTTGTTTTAAATTAGTACTAATTTGAGCATTTCTTTGTATAGCAAAATTATCTAAAAATAAATTATCTTTATTTAATAATTTTTTATATAATTTAGCATAATTTGGATAAGTAATAATGCTTTTAATAGATATTAATCCAAGTATAAAAATTATACTTGCAAAAATCCACAATATAAATTTAGGTATAATTATATTCAAATAAGGTAAACCATAAGCAAGTCCTAAAAAGATAATTATTAATAAACTATATAAAAGCCATGATTCGGGTTTATTTTCATTAATTACTTTACCACTTTTTTTCATGCGATAAAAATAAAAGTTTATAGCAATAAATTTAAGCATTATAGTTAAAATAACTAATAAAAGGGAATAATACCAAGGAATAGATGTAAGAAGTATTAAAGCTACTAATTCACCAATAAATATACCACAGATAAAATATAAAAAAGCACCAATAGTGTGAGATTTTGCATCCATTTTCATTAAAATAAGCATATAATATTTATCTTTTGTAGGATTAAATATTTCAGTATTAATAAAACTACCAAGTATTGCTAAAAACAAAAATGCTTGTATTAAAGCAAAATAACTAACATTATTAAAAGGTAATACTAAAAAGCAATAAATATATAATAATTTAAAACCAAATATTTTAATAATATTATAAATTATACTAATTATAATACTTATTATTTTAAAAAATTTATATTTATAAAACTTGTTTGGAATAAGTTTTCCTATTAGTGGAATTCTTGAGATATTATAAATAAGTTCATTAACAATATATGCATTTTTTACTTTAAATGATATCAAAAAATTATTAAGCATCTTCTTCACCTTTTAAAACATTAATAATCTTTTCTTTAAATTTAGCATTATTTAAATTACTTTTGCTAACACGCTCAAGTATTCCATTATTAAGTACTACTATTTCATCACATAAATCTAGAGCTAATTCTAAAATATGGGTTGAAAATATTAAAATGCGATTCTTTTTAGTTTTCTTGAGTAATTCTTTCATTTCCTCAGCAACCACTACATCAAAACTAGTAAGTGGTTCATCTAATAGTAAAATACTAGGATTAGCAATAATATTTACTAACATTTGCATTTTATTTTTCATTCCATGAGAATAATCTTTCATAAGTTTATCTCGATCACTTACATCAAGCTTAATTAAATCAAAATATTCATCAATACTTTTTAAATCAGTTATTTTATCTTTATTAATATCAATAAAGAATTTTAAAAATTCTCTACCCGTTAAAAATTCGGGAACAACTGGAGTTGATAGGACATAACCAATATCACTTGCTTCAACCTTACGAGTATCTTTATCTTCAATAAAAAATGAACCATTATCAATTTCTAAATCTTCATTTAAGCAGTTAAAAAGAGTGGTTTTTCCAGCCCCATTTCGACCTAGCAAACCATAAATTTTACCACTTTCAAATTCAAAGTTAATATCCTTCAAGACCTCTTTGGTCCCAAATTTCTTTTCTAAATTTTTAATTACCAATTTCATATAAACATCACGAAATTAGTATACCATATTTTAGCTAAAAGAAAAAGAGATTATATTTCTACAATCTCATATTCACGACTTCCAATGCCTTCTTCTGCTGCTGCTTCAACAGTGTGTACTCCATGAAGTGATTCGATTCTTTCAATTAACTTATCTTTGCCAGGGTCAGCTCTATTATAAACAATATCTAGACAAGCTTGGTCAATTGCAACAGGGTCTAAACTTGTCAAAATACCTACATCACTCATACATGGTTCCGTTGCATTACCATCACAATCACAATCAACTGATATATTTTTTAAAACATTAATATACACTACATTTCCATTAAAGTGAGCAACTACACTTGCTGCCGCATCAGCCATAGCTTCTAGAAATCTATCTTGATCTGGTAAATTATTCCATAATTCATATTGATTATCAGTTGCACCAGCAGTATGGATTAATGTTTTTCCACGAGATGATGCACAACCAATGGAAAGTTGTTTTAGTGCTCCACCGAAGCCACCCATAGCATGACCTTTAAAGTGTGATACTACAAGTAATGCATCATAATTAGCTAAATTTTTACCAACATAATTTTTATGCAAAATTTTACCATTTGGAACATCTAATTCTAAATCAGGTCCTTCTGAATCCATTAAGTCAAATGGAAAATATTCATCCCACTTGTGTTCTTTAATTAACTCACGATGCTTTTTCGTAGTATTTCTAGCCCCTTCATAAGCGGTATTACATTCAACTACAGTACCATTTACATGATTAACTAAATCTTTGACAAATTCTGGCCTCAAATAATTTTTATTACCCTTTTCTCCAGAATGCATTTTAACAGCAACTTTGCCATCAAGCTTTTTTCCCACAGCTTCATAAATTTTAATTAAAGCTTCACTACTAATTTCTTTTGTAAAATATACTTTTGATTTCACTATTTTCCCTCCATTTTTATTCTAACACTTAAAGTAGACTTTAAGTCAAGCATTATTTTTTAAATTTTTCATTTATTTGTTCTTTATTTTCTTTTGTATATCCTTTTAAAGCATCTGGTAAAATATTAACTAAATCTTGATAAAGTTTTCCATAAGCATTTTCATATTCTTCATCAAATTTATGAATTACTCCCACATTATATTTATTATTATCTTTAGTTAAAATAAATATACTCCTTTCACTTACATTCTTTTTTATTCTTGCTTCATATGGATAAAACCAAAGTATTTCATCTAATTTAATAACATATAGTTTAGGTTTATAATTTATTAAATAATTTTTAGTAATAATTATGTGGCATAAAGAATTATGATTACTGTTATTTATTTCTTTATTATTTATTACTTTTAATATATTTTTTCTTTTAAGTATTTTTATTACATCTATTAATATTAATAATACTCCTATTATAAATAATGGTATTAAAATAATTAATAATTTATTTAAAATATAATCATTAGTTATAGTAGTATCTAAATAAAACTTACCTACTACATTATCAATAGTATCTTTATTTACATCTAATTCCATTTCAATTAAATAATCTAGGGCATAATTTTTAATTTCTTCTGGTATTTCTTTTGATCTTCCTTTAATTATAACACTTTCTTGTTCTTTAATATCATCATTATAAGTATATTCATGTATTTCACTCAAATCATTAAAATCTTCATCATTTAATGTAACAATAAATATATTATCAAAACTATCAAAAACTAAATAAAATCGTTCTAACTTTCCTGATTCATTTAATGTTGCAAAATAATCAGTAAGAAGAGTTACTTCAACATCACTAGATGTATATTCTTTATCTACTTCATTTAAATAAACTACATCTTCATTTTTTAGATAATTATTTAAAAATAAATATATACTTAAAGCAATAAAACAAATAATAATTCCTAAAATTAATAAAATTTTCTTAACTTTAACTATTTTTTTAAATTCTTTCATTTTGCCTCCGCAATTATTATACTAAATAATTTATTTTTAAGCAAATTACTTATAATATCTTATTATAAATTTTGTTCCCTTATTAACTTCTGATTTTGCTCTAATTTTGCCATTATCTTTTGTAATTATTTCTTTAGCTAAAGATAAACCAATTCCAAAATTATTACTATTAGTGCTTCCTTTATAAAATCTTTCAAATATTTTATTTAATTCTTTTTCATTTATTCCTAGACCTTCATCTTCTATAACAATTTCTGTATATATTGATTTATCTTTAAAACTAATATAAATATTTTTATTATTTAAAGTATGCTCTATTGCATTTTTTATTATATTACTTATTGCTTCACACTCCCATTTATAGTCACCAATAAATTCAGTGTTATTTGCTCCACTTACATGAATATTGATATTTTTAACTTCTCTAATTACATCTAGATTTTTTAAACATTCTAAAATTAATTTTTTTACATTTATTTTATCTTTTTTAAAATTTATAACATTAGCATCAAATTTCGATAATTTAAGTAAAACAATAACTAAATAATTAATATTATCAACTTGTCTTTTGATATCTTCTAAAAACTCAAGTTCTGTTTTTTTATCTACTTCTTCATCACATAAATTATCAAGTAAAATTGATATTGATGTAAGTGGTGTTTTAAGTTGATGTGAAATATTCGCTAAATTGTTCTTTAAAGCAATTTTATCTTTATATTCACGGCTCGCCATTTCCCTTAACATTACTGTTGTTTTATATATTTCATTTTTAAGTATTGATAACTCACCTTCACTATTAAGATCAATTTTCAAATCATAATTTCCTCTATTTAATTCTTTTAAATAATTAATAATTTCTTCAAGTTCCCTCTTTTCTTTTTTATCATGAAAATAAATTAATAAAAATATAACTATAGATATTACTAAAACAACTATACTATTACTTATTAGATTATGATAAAAATTATCATTTATACTTTTAAGTACTCCCATAGAATTTATATCAATACCAAAACTTGTTAAAATATCACTAGTTTCATTATCAGTACTATTAATAATATCAATTATTTCTTCTTCCGTTACATCCGGATAGTTTTTAACAACTTCACTAATTATATTGTTAGTAAAATTATTAGTAATTTTAACATAACTATTATATTCTACAAAAGAAATTATAAAAAAGGTAATTATTATAACAATCCATACTATAAAAAATGTTTTTTTCATACATCCACCCGATATCCTAAACCTTTAATAGTTTTAATAATATCACTACCTAATTTTTCTCTAATTCTTTTAATATATACTGTTAATGTATTATCTTCAACGAAGTTTCCCGAGATATCCCAAATTTGTTCCATAATTATTTCTCTAGTTACAATCCTATTTAAATTTTGAAAAAGTAATAATAAAATACGATATTCTAAACTAGTAAATATTACTTCTACATTATCTACATATACTCTAGCAGCATCTGTATCAATTAAAACATTTTTAACTTTAATTATATTATTATCTTTATTTTTTCTAATTATTTTATTAATTCTAGAAAGTAGCTCTTTAGCTTTAAAAGGTTTAACCATATAATCTTCTACTCCATTATCAAGGGCATAACTTATTACATCTTCATCATCTTTAGCCGTTAAGACTAAAGTTGGTTGATTAGTTAGAGTTTCTTTAAAAAAATCTATACCATCACCATCCGGCAGCATTAAATCAAGTATAACTAAATCATAATTATTATCTAAATACCTGCTTGCATCACTCAAAGAGCTAACAACATCTACTACAAATCCATGTTGTTTTAATAAATAAACAATTCCTTTAATAATATATAG
>CALVYM010000001.1 GCA_944372205.1 uncultured Bacilli bacterium | reverse complement strand
GTCCTAGGTGAAAATAAAACTATATTTAAAAAAGATGGAGCTACTTACGAATGGCGTAGTAATTATGGTGGAATAACTACAAAAGACACTGTTACTACAGAAGTATCTGAAGGAATAGTAAGTAGTATGCCATATAGCGTAAGTGTTAGATACAATGAAAATGGTAAAAATATTAATGCAGAAGCTCAAGCAACAATAAATATAGATAAAGAAGCTCCAAGAATAATAGCAATAAATATTCCAAATCCAACCCAATGGGCAACAAGTAGAGTGGTAGATATAACAGCAACCGATGGCAATGGTTCAGGTTTAAAAGGAATATATGTAGGATTAGATTTAACAGAATGTACAGAAGATTTAGATTACATAGAAATAGAAGATGAAACAAAAATAACTCAAGAAGTAAGAAAAGAAGGAACATATAGAGCATGTGCTATAGATAATGTGGGAAATGTATCACAAATTAGTGAAGCATTTGAAATAATTAATGTTGATGGTGGAATTAGTCATATTGAATTAAATGGAGATCCAACCAATACTAATCAAGATGGCAATCAAAATTGGACAAATGAAGTAACTTTAATAGGAATAACATACGATGACCAATCAGGAATAGCAAGTTATGGTTTTGCAAACAGTAATAACAAAGATGAAACATTAACAAATAAAGTTAATAATGTAACAACTGAATTAAAAGAAGAAAAAGAAGTAACGCAAAATGGAACATACTATTTCTGTGCTAAAGATTCATTAAATAATCATGAATGTGCCGACTATAAAGTAGAAAATATTGATACAATTAAACCAACTGGAAAATTAACGATAAATAAAAGTAAGTCTGATTACATTTCTGGTCAATCAAAATATGCATTTAGTTTTGTTCTAGATGTTTCAGTAAATGATGTAGCAGATACAAAAACTGGAGATACAGCATCAAAAACATCAGGGTTAAATGGATATCAAATAACAACATCATCTACTACTCCAAGTAATTGGATTGAAATAAATACTGAAGGAACAGATAAATATACAACAACTTATACAGCAAATGATAATGCTACCTATTATATATGGGTTAAAGATAAAGCTGGAAATATTGGTTATACAACTCTTAAAGTAAGTGATGTAGTAGAGCGTAGTACAAAATCAAAAATTGTAAGTGATTTATATAGTGAAACAAGTAGCACAATTAGAAGTTCAGAGACTATAAGTGATATTGTTTATTTATCAAATGTTTCATTAATAAGTGGTGGTGGAACAGTATCATCTAAAAGTTTATCTAATAAAACAGTTTCATTTACTGTTACTGGTGGAACAACCCAAAGTTCTCGAAGATTAGAACCATTTACAGAAAGAGCTGATTCTTATGGTGCTTATGAAGATAGATATTGTAGTTATTATTCATGTGATGCAGGAGGAGTAGCTAGCGGTTCAACTTGTGTAGCAAACAGAGGTAATAGATATACAATTAATGGTTATGGTATGTGGACTTGTAATCCTGGCGGTGGTGGATGGCTAGAAGGTGATTCAACGTATACAGCTTGTGATGAAGGATATAGCGAAACTTATACATGTGATCCAGTTCCTAGCACAGTACCTTGTACTCCTGGTGAACAACGCAGACGTAATTGTACCAAGACATGTACTTGGCAAGGTAATTACGGAGCTGATTGTGATAGAGAAGGAGTAGAATATTCATGTGACCGTGGTGATAGACTAAATGGTAGTACTTGTTATACTTGTAGCCGAGGAACTTTAATTAGTACAAGTGTATGCGAATACGAAGATTGGGTAGATTATAATTATTGGCAATACAGTGTTAGAATTGATTATTATTATTTAAAAAGGTGAAGATAATGAAGAAAAAGAACATTTTAGCTTTGGCAATTATCATTATATTATTAATTGCATTAATTGTTATTATTGTATTAATTATTAATAAAAAAAATAATTTAAATGCAGAATCAACTGATAATCAAATATTAAAAGAAAGAGTTGAACAATTAGTTAATAATAGTTATGTAATTTATTATATGCTTTATGGTGATGTAAAATTAGATGATGGTAAAATAACTTTAAATAATACAACATATAGAGCAATAAATGATGAATTAGTAGTTAAAACGTTAGAAGAATATAATTCTTTGCTTGAAGATACATTTACAGATATCGGATTAGAAAAAATATTAAATAACAAAGAAGTTAATGAATATATTGAAATGAATAATACTTTATTTGTAAAAAAAATAGAAAATCCATGTCAATCAATTACCCAATTAAATTTAACAAATTTACGTTTTAATGGTGATGATAAAGAAAAAGTGGTAACTTATGGAGATATTAATTCTAGTATTTATATTTATAGTGTAGATGGCCAATGGAAATTATCTAGTACTTTAAACACTTGTGATGCTTATTAAAAAAATAGACATTAATAAGTTATAAAAATTTAGAGTAGATCTCCGCGGATTAGTGGGGTTAAGAAAAATAGTAAAACTACACGAATCAGTGGGATAATTTAAAAATATAACTCCAAGTTTTAATGGGGTTATATTTTTTTGAAATTCCAAGTTTTAGTGGGAAGAAAACTTAATATATATCAACAAGTTTTAATGGGGTTGATAATAAATAAAACTTATAATTTGCATTAAGGATTATATCATTCGTTCGATAAAAGTCAATAGCAAGACAAGTTGTAAAACAACTATTGACTTTTATCTCACTCATAATTTGCTAAACGCTATATTGCTCTGTGAAACCAGAAATGTCTTGTGGTGATATATGATGTCAAGAAATTTAAATTTTGTCCTAAAATTAGTTGCTTTAAACGAAATTTTATAGTATACTAAATATATGTCGGAGAAAAGGGGAACATATTGGAACATTATTTTACAAATAACGAAAATTTAAAAAGTGAGATAAGAGAACTGTCTTATCAAAGAAATGGTATTACACTAACATTCTTAAGTGATAATGGTGTATTTTCTAAAAATAAAATAGATTATGCTTCTAAACTTTTAGTAGAATCATTTTTAAAATATCATTCTAATTTAGATTGTAATCAAATTTTAGATGTAGGTGGTGGCTATGGTTTTATTGGTATTACTATTGCAATATTAACTAAAGCAAATGTAGATATAATAGATATCAATAAAAGAGCAATACATTTATGTGATAGAAATATAAAATTAAATAATATAGAAAATTGTAAGGTTTTTGAAAGTAATGTATATGAAAATGTTAAAAATAAATATAAATATATAATAACAAATCCACCGATTAGGGCTGGAAAAAAGACAGTATTAAAAATACTTACGGAGGCAAAAGAACATTTAGATGAAGATGGAGAATTATGGTTTGTCATAAATAAAGACCAAGGTGCTAAATCGACAAAAAATGCACTAGAAAAGTGGTATAATATAAAAATAGTAGAAAAAAGTAAAGGATTTTTTGTCTTTTGTGCAAAAATTAGTTGACAAATTTCCTTTTAGGATTTAGAATTTTAAATTGGTGGTATATTTATTTTTTTAAATATTAATAGTCTAAAAAAATTGTGTATGGGGTGATATCGTGGCTTATAAAGTTAAAAAATTTGGTGACTATCGTGAAAGAAGAAGTTTTTCAAGAACGAAAAACGTTTTAGAATTGAAAGATTTACTTGAAATTCAAAAGAAAAGCTATCAACAATTTTTGGAAGAAGGCATCAAAGAAATCTTTGATGATTTATTTCCAGTTGAAAGCTTTACAGGAAATATTTCTTTAGAATTTGGTGATTATTATTTTGATGAACCAAGATATTCTATTAAAGAAGCAAAAGAAAGAATGGTAAACTATGCTGCACCACTTAAGGTTGAAGCTCGTCTTTTCGTGCATGAAACGGGAGAAGTAAAAGAACAAACTATATTCCTAGGTGACATGCCTTTAATGACTGATGCTGGAACATTTATAATTAATGGTGCTGAAAGAGTTATTGTTTCCCAACTTGTTCGTAGTCCTAGTGTTTATTTCAAAAAAGAAATTGACAAAAATGGGCGACACATTATTACTGGAGAATTAATACCTAATAAAGGTACATGGTTAGAATACGAAACTGATGCTCGTAATGTTTTGTATGTCAGAATTGATAGAACTAGAAAAGTAACTGTAACAACTTTGCTTAGAGCACTAGGTTTATCAACAGATGAAGAAATAATCGAAGTTTTTGGTGATAATGAATACATTATTAATACCTTAGAAAAAGACAGTACTAATAATACTGATGAAGCTTTAATTGAAATTTATGAAAAATTAAGACCTGGTGAACCAGCAACCCTTGATTCATCAAAAAATCAACTTATTACCAGATTTTTTGATAAATTCCGTTATGATTTAGCAAAAGTTGGTCGTTATAAATTTAATAAAAAATTAAATGTTCTAGACAGACTTGTGGGTTTAACATTAGCTGAACCAATAATTGATGGCAAAAAAGTAATTGCTGAAGCTGGTAGTGTTGTAACTAAAGAATTACTAGCAACATTAAAACCATTATTTGCAAATGGCTTAAATGTTCATGACATAAAAATAAATGAAGAATTAGATGACTATAATAAGGTTCAAACTGTTAAAGTTGTAAATCCTCTTGATGCTAAAAAAACAATTACTTTAATTGGAACTGATGGATCTGTTGATGTCAGAAGACTTACAATTCCTGATGTTTATGCATCCTTAAATTATTATATAGGATTACATTTTGGTATTGGATTAGATGATGAAATTGATAACCTAGGAAACAGAAGAGTTCGTCAAGTTGGAGAACTAATTCAAAATCAATTTAGAATTGGTATGGCTAGAATGGAAAGAGTAATTCGTGAACGAATGACTACTCAAGAACTTGAAACAGTTACTCCAAAAACACTTATTAATATTCGTCCAGTAACTGCAGCTTTAAAAGAATTCTTTGGTTCATCGCAATTATCAAAATTTATGGATCAAATTAACCCAATTGCTGAACTTACAGATAAAAGACGTTTATCAAGTTTAGGACCTGGAGGACTATCAAGAGATCGTGCTGGCATGGACGTTCGGGATGTTAACGCATCTCACTATGGTCGTATTTGTCCAATTGAATCTCCAGAAGGACAAAACATTGGTCTTATCACATCTCTTGCAGGTTATGCAAAAATTAATGAATATGGTTTTATCATGACTCCATACAAAAAAGTTGTTGATGGTCATGTTACTGACGAAGTAGTTTATATGACTGCTGATGAAGAAAAAGATTTTTATATATCTCAAGCAACAATTAATATTAATGAAAATAATGATATAGTTGATGATGAAGTTATTGCTCGTTTAAATGGTGATACGGTATATGTTGATAGAATGCATGTTAATTATATCGATGTTGCACCTAGCCAAGTAGTTTCAATTACAACTAGTTGTATTCCATTCTTGGAATATGATGATGCTAATAGAACCCTAATGGGTGCAAACATGCAACGTCAAGCAGTACCATTACTAGAAACTGAAGCTCCAATTGTTGGTACAGGTGTTGAATATATCGCTGCTCGTGATTCCGGTTCAACCATTGTTTGTAAAGCTGATGGTGTTGTAGAATATGCTGATGCTCTAAAGATTGTGGTAAAAGTTGCTAAGGGAACTGATACTTATAATCTTGCAAACTTTGAAAGAAGTAATGCCTCAAGTTGTATTAATCACCATCCACTAGTAAAAGCTGGTGATAAAGTTCATGCGGGTCAAGTTATTGCTGATGGTCCATCAACCGATGGCGGAGAACTAGCTTTAGGTAAAAATATGACTGTTGCCTTCATGACATTTAATGGTTATAACTATGAAGACGCAGTAATACTAAATGAAAGATTAGTTAAAGATGATGTTTATACATCACTTCATATATCTCATTATGATATTGAATGCCGTGATACAAAATTAGGACCAGAAGAAATTACTAGAGATATTCCAAATGTTGGAGAAGATGCTCGTAAAAATCTTGATGCTGATGGTATTGTTAGAATTGGTACTGAAGTAAAAGAAGGGGATATCCTAGTTGGTAAAGTTACACCAAAAGGTGTTCAAGAATTAACTAGTGAAGAAAAATTATTACATGCCATATTTGGTGAAAAAACTCGTGAAGTTCGTGATACATCTTTGCGTGTTGAACATGGTGCTGGTGGTATTGTTCACGATGTTAAAGTCTACACTAAAGAAAATTCTGATGAATTAGGTGCTGGTGTATCTAAAATTATCAGAGTATATATAATCCAAAAAAGAAAAATCCAAGTCGGAGATAAAATGTCAGGTCGTCATGGTAACAAAGGGGTTATCTCACTAATTTTACCAGAAGAAGATATGCCTTACTTACCAGATGGCAGACCAGTTGACATCATGCTTAATCCTCTAGGTGTTCCATCTCGTATGAACATTGGTCAAATACTAGAAGTTCATCTAGGTATGGCTGGTAAAAAATTAGGTGTTCATTATGCAACTCCAGTATTTGATGGAGCAACTTGGGAAGATATTTTAGAAGAAATGAAAGCTGCAGGTATGGCTGAAGATGGAAAAGTAGAACTTCGTGATGGCCGTACTGGTGAGGCATTTGATCATCGTATCAATGTTGGTGTTATGTACATGGTAAAACTTCATCACATGGTCGATGATAAATTACATGCTCGGGCAACAGGTCCATATTCCCTTGTTACGCAACAACCTCTAGGTGGTAAAGCCCAATTCGGTGGACAAAGATTCGGTGAAATGGAAGTTTGGGCATTATATGCATATGGTGCTAGCCATGTTCTTCAAGAAATTCTTACAGTTAAAGCCGATGATATTACTGGTCGTGTTAAAGTCTACGAATCATTAGTAAAAGGTAAAGTAATTGATCAAGCTGGTGTACCAGAATCCTTCCGAGTATTAGTTAAAGAATTCCAAGCATTAGCTCTAGATGTTCAAATAATTGATCAAAATGATAATGTTTTAGAGTTTAAAGAATTAGAAGAAGATGATGATGGAGAAAACTTTAGAATAGATGAAATAGAAATAACACCAAAAGATATTACTCCAAGTAATGAGCCAAGTGAACCAGAAGTTAATGAATTCGAAGAGGAAGATAATGATTTAGATGATTTAGAGTTTCCTGGAGATATAGATGAAGGGGATATAGGTGAATAAAAATGATAGATGTAAGTAAATTTAAAGGAATAAAGGTAAGTATTGCCTCACCAGAAAAGATTCGTTCATGGTCTTATGGTGAAGTAAAGAAACCTGAAACAATTAATTATCGTACGCTTAAACCCGAACGCGATGGCTTATTCTGTGAAAAAATCTTTGGACCAACTAAAGATTATGAATGTAGCTGTGGTAAATACAAAAGACTTAGATATAAAAATATTGTTTGTGATCGTTGTGGGGTTGAAGTAACTTTATCAAAGGTAAGACGTGAAAGAATGGGGCACATTGAACTTGCTGCTCCTTGCTCTCACATTTGGTTCTTTAAAGGTGTACCATCAAAAATGGGCCTTGTCCTAGATATGTCACCAAGAGACTTGGAAGAAGTATTATACTTTGTATCATATGTCGTAATTGATCCAGGTTCTGCACCACTAGAAGTAAAACAAACATTGTCTGATAAAGAATACCGGGCATACTATGAAAAATATGGTAATACCTTCACTGTAGGTATGGGTGCTGAAGCTATTAAAGAATTACTTAAACGAGTAGATTTAGATAAAGAAATTGAAAATCTTCGTGCTGAACTTGAAAATACTACTGGTCAAAAAAGAATTCGTTTAGTAAAAAGACTTGATTGCCTAGTAGCATTCCAAGAAAGTGGTAATAAACCTGAATGGATGGTTCTAGATGTACTTCCTGTTATACCTCCAGAATTACGTCCGATGATTCAACTTGATGGTGGAAGATTTGCAACAAGTGATCTAAATGATTTATATAGAAGAATTATCAACAGAAATAATCGTTTAAAGAAATTACTAGAACTTGGAGCTCCAACAATTATTGTTCAAAATGAAAAAAGAATGCTTCAAGAAGCGGTAGATTCCCTATTTGATAATGGACGTCGTGGCAGAAGTATTACTGCTGCAAGTAATCGTCCACTTAAAAGTTTATCTAGCATGCTTAAAGGTAAACAAGGAAGATTCCGTCAAAACTTGTTAGGTAAGAGAGTTGACTACTCAGGTCGTTCTGTTATTGTTGTTGGACCAAATTTAAAAATGTATCAATGTGGTCTACCTAAAGAAATGGCAATTGAATTATTTAAACCCCATGTTATAAATGGTATAGTAGAACGCGGTCTTGCTCATAACATTAAGGGGGCAAAAAAATTAATTGATGCTCGTGATGAAGCAGTATGGGATATTGTTGAAGATGTAATTACAGAATATCCAGTACTTTTAAACCGTGCTCCAACTCTACATAGACTTGGTATTCAAGCTTTTGAACCAGTCCTAGTTGGTGGTAAAGCTATTCGTCTTCATCCACTTGTTTGTACAGCATTTAATGCTGACTTCGATGGTGACCAAATGGCAGTTCACGTACCACTTTCTGAAGAAGCTAAAGCTGAAGCTAGAATTCTTATGCTTGGTGCTAATAACATATTGAATCCAAAAGATGGAAAACCAATCGTTACACCTAGCCAAGACATGGTATTAGGTAATTGTTACCTAACCATTGAATATGCAGGACTTCCAAATGAAGGTCATGTATATAAAAGTCCAGAAGAAGCTTTAATGGCTTATGAAAGAAGAGAAATAACTCTTCATACTCGTATAGCTATTCCAGTAAGCTCATTTAGACACAAATTATTTACCGATGCTCAAAAAGATAAATATTTAGTTACAACTGTAGGTAAAGTTAAATTTAATGAAATCCTACCTGATACTTATCCATATGTTAATGAAGGAACTAAAGAAAATATCGAAGGCATAACTCCAGATAAATATTTCTTAAGCATGGGATCAAATATTCCTGAAGAAATATCTAAAATGGAACTAGTACAACCATTTATCAAAAAAACTTTAGGTTTATTAATTGCTCAAGTATTTAAAAGATATAAAACAACTGAAACTTCAATCATGCTTGATAAGTTAAAAGATTTAGGTTTCAAATATTCAACTGTTGCAGGTGTAACTGTCTCAATTGCTGATGTTGTAAGAAGTGATGACAAACATGAAATTATTGAAAGAGCAAAAGCTAAAGTAGATAAAATCAATAAACAATATCAAAGAGGTTTAATAACTGAAGCTGAAAGATATGAAAATGTTATTGTTTCTTGGAACAAAGCAACCGATGAAATTAAAGATGAACTTGCAGAAATCAGTAAAAATAATTATGATAATCCAATTTTCATGATGATGAATAGTGGAGCTCGTGGATCAATTTCCAACTTCACACAGTTAGCGGGAATGCGGGGACTTATGGCTAAACCAGATGGTTCTACAGTAGAAATTCCGATTACTTCATCATTTATCGAAGGTTTGACAGTATCAGAATTCTTCTTATCAACTCATGGTTCAAGAAAAGGTTCTGCAGATACCGCTCTTCGTACTGCTGACTCTGGATACCTAACTCGTCGTTTAGTAGATGTTGCCCAAGATATCATTGTCAAAGATTACGATTGTGGTTCTGTTCAAGGATTAGTAGTTTATGATTTATTAAATGATAAAGATAATACTATAATTGAACCACTTGCTGAAAGAATTTTAGGTCGTTTTGCATCTAAGAGAATCGTTAACCCCCAAACTAAAGAAGTTATTGTTGAAGCTGGTGACATGATTACGGAAAATGCAGTTGCTAAAATTACTAAAGCAGGTATTAAACGCGTAGAAATTAGAAGTATTCTTACTTGTAAATCAAATAATGGTGTATGTCAAAAATGTTATGGACGTAACCTTGCAACTGGTAACTTAGTTGAAAAAGGTGAAGCTGTAGGTATTATGGCCGCTCAATCAATTGGTGAACCAGGTACTCAGTTAACCATGCGTACCTTCCACTCAGGAGGGGTAGCCCATGGTGGAGATGCCGATATTACTCAAGGTCTTCCAAGAGTTGAAGAATTATTTGAAGCACGCATTCCAAAAGGAAAAGCAACTATTGCTGAAGTTAGTGGTAAAGTTATTGGTATTGAAGAACAAAATGGCAAACACTTAATTACTATTGAAAATGAAGCTGGAGTAAGAGAACATGTAACTAACTATAATATGAAAGTTCGTGTTAGTGTTGGAGATACTGTTGAAGCAGGTGATAAACTAACTGAAGGTGTTATTTCACCAAAAGAATTACTTGCCGTAACAGATCCACTTACAGCTCAAGAATACATCTTAAAAGAAGTCCAAAAAGTATATAAACTTCAAGGTGTTGATATTTCCGATAAACATATTGAAATTATTGTTAAAAGAATGATTAATAAGGTACGTATTACTGACGCTGGTGATACTGACTTTGTCGAAGGTCTAACTGTATCTCTAAGAGAATTTACTGAAGGAAATAAACCAGTAATCCTATCTGGTGGTATACCTGCAAAAGGTAATCCAATCATGCTTGGTATTACAAAATCGTCTCTTGAAACAGATTCCTTCTTATCTGCGGCATCATTCCAAGAAACAACTCGTGTTCTAACAGATGCTGCTATACATGGTAAAGTTGATCACTTACAAGGTTTAAAAGAAAATGTTATTATTGGAAAACTAATACCTGCAGGTACTGGCTATAAACAATATAGTGCTATTTCTATAGAACTTGAAAAAGGTGCTTTAGATGATGATGCTAGTGAGGTCTTAGAAGAAAAACTTATGGATGATGCGGATTTAAAAACAGACTTAGAAGAAGTTCAAGGAGATGCTGCTTAAAGCATTTCCTTTTCTTTTGTAAATTTGACAAAACTAGCAATTTATATTAATAAATATTCCTTATTTAAAGGGGGTTATTTATGCAAAAAATATTGCAGTCTTTGATTATAATATAGTTATTTGGTATTACTTTTTATTAAAATTTACTGCAATTAAACATTTATCTTATGAAGAATTTTATCAAAATGGTTTTGATGTTACTAAAAATACCTGGAATTACTAATAGAAGTAATTATATTGTTAATTTAAATAAAAGATAATCTTGCAAAAATTTTAATTAATTTATATAATTTATACAAGGTGATATATATGTATGAAGGAAAAAAAATATTAATTCTTGGTGCAGCTCGTAGTGGCCTTGCAGCAGCAAAAATATTAGCTTTAAAAAATGAAGTTACAATAAGTGATTTAAAAGAAATAAAAAAAGAAGACGAAGATTTACTAAAGAGTTTAGGAGTAAAAATAATAATTACTAAAGATCAATTAAGTTTAATAAATAATGACTTTGATTTAATAGTCAGAAATCCTGCAATACTAGCTACTAGTGCTATTTCTAAAAAGATTAAAGATTTAAATATTCCTTGTATTAATGAAATGGAACTAGCTTATCATTATTTACCTGAGTATTTAACTATTATTGGTGTAACTGGTTCTAATGGTAAAACAACAACCGTTACAATGATTTATAATTTATTAAAAATGCATGGATATAATGTAATCATCGGAGGTAATATTGGCATACCTTTATGTGATTTATTAAGTGATATAAAAGATAATTCTATTTTACTTTTAGAAATAAGTGATCATCAATTATATGATTTTCATGATTTTAAAACTAATATTAGCATTCTTACTAATCTTTGTCCCACTCATTTAGATTATCATGGAACTTATGAAAATTATATTAATACTAAGAAAAAAATATTTAATAATCATACTAATAAAGATATTGCTATAATTAATTATAGCAATAATGATTGCTTGAATATTACTAAAGATATTTTATCTACTAAAATATATTTTAATAATAATTTAAATTATATTAAAGATGGATATCTATATTTAGATAATAAACCATACTTAAATTTAGATGATATGATTCTTAAAGGTGCTCATAACTATGAAAACCTCATTGCGGCTTTACTAGTTGTTAAACAATTTAAATTAGATAAAGAAAAAGTAGAAGAATTTATTAAAACATTTAAGGGAGTAGAGCATCGTATTGAGTATGTTAAAAGTATTGATGGAGTAGATTATTATAATGATTCCAAATCTACTAATCCAACATCTACAATTACTGCTCTAAAAACATTTAATAAGCCAATCCATTTAATCCTAGGTGGCCTAAATCGTAACCAAGATTTTAATGTTCTTAAAAATTATTTAGGTAATGTCAAAATAATTTATGCAATTGGTGAAGTAACCGATATAGTAGCAGATTTTTCAGAAAGTCTAGATATTCCAGTATTTAAGTGTTATAATATAAAAAGTGCGATGAAAAAGATAAAAGAAAATGTTAAATCTGGTGATATAGTGTTATTATCACCAGCTAGCTCATCACAAGATCAGTATCTTAAATTTGAAGATCGGGGAGATGAATTTAAAAGGGAGGTTTAAAAATGTCTGAAATAATATTTAGCACTGATAAATATAATCGTAAAAAACCAATAAAAGAATTTAATTTAAATCAAACAATGTATTCCTTAGTAACCAGTGAAGCAAAGGATGATTTAAATTTATATGCAACAGGATTTTTAGGTTCTAATATGACTTATAAAGAATTAATTTATGAATCAGATAAGCTAGCAGCATCACTTAAAGCATCTGGTGTAAAAGAAGGTGATGCTGTAGCAATATCAACAACATCAACTCCAATTGTGGAAGAATGCTTACTGGCATTAAGTAAAATTGGAGCACAAATGGTATGGATAGATTTAAGATGCAAAGATAAGGATATAATGAATTATATCAACAATTTTAATTGTAAAGTGGCTATAGTATTTGAAAAAGAAGATTTAATTGAAATGTTTGAAAACTTTATTGATGAAACTAACTTAAAAACGGTTATTATATCTTCACCACTTGATTATTTAAATCCTCTAATTAGGACATTAGGTACAGTAAAAGCCAAAATTGAAGGTAAAAAACTACCCGATGATAAAAGATTCATTACATTTAAAGAATTTCTAAATAGAGGAAAAAATACTGAGGTTATCCCAATATCTTTTGAAAAAGAAAGACCATCACTAGTTGTCCAATCATCAGGAAGCACTGGTAAACCAAAACAAATAGTGCACACGGAATATAATTTTAATTCTGCTGTACAAAAAATGGCATATACGGATTTACCTTTTTATAAGGGAGAATCTATGCATATATCAGTACCACCATTTATTATATATGGTTTAGGTAATTCATTTTATGCATCATTAGCTTTTACCATGAAAGCTGAATTAAATCCTTTCATTAGTGCTGAATCTGTTTACAATGATTTAGGTAAATTTGATATTTCTCTAGCAACACCAGTACATTATCGTTATATCTATGATAAATTAATTAAATTAAAAAGTGATATTGCTGCATTAGAACAAGATGAAACTAAACATAAGGAATTAAAAGAAAAGATGCATGAATTAAAAAGAGTTCTAGAAGGTATTAAAAGAGCTAAAGTCTTTGTTTCTGGAGGAGATGAAATAAAAGCTCAAGAACTAATTGATATGCAAAATGAATTTGATAAAGTAATTGTCAATGGTTATGGCAATAATGAATGCCTTGGAGCTATAGTGGTATCCCCAAGATACGCTAATCGTCCAGGTTCAATTGGTGTTCCTATGCATGATGTTAAAATAAAAATAGTAAACCCTGAAACTCAAGAAACACTTCCATTTAATAAGGTCGGAGAACTATATGCCCAAAGTGATAATTTATTTAAAGAATACTTTGGCAATGCTGCTCAAACCGAAGAAATAAAAATAACTGATGAAACAGGTGAGTGGGTTAAATCAGGAGATCTTGCTTATATTGATGAAGATTATTTTATCTATCACAAAGGAAGAAACCGACGAGTTATCAATAAAGAAGCATTCAAAATTAGTCCAGATAATATTGAAGAAGTAATTGATGCCTTACCATTTGTCAAAAAATGTGTTGTAGTAGGTGTACCAGATGAAGCATCTATTAGTGTACCTATGGCTTTTATAGTCTTTAAAGACGGATATAATATAAATAGTACAATTGATTGTATAAAAGATTATTGTAATGAAAATCTTCCTGATTATGAAATACCATCATATTTTGAAGAAATTACAAGTATTCCATATACTCCAAATGAAAAAATAGACTTTTTAAAATTAGAAAAAATGGGACAAGAAATAGTTAGAGAAAAAAAAGGAAAATCAAGAATAAGAAATATTTAAACCTTGGCTTTTATAAAGTCAAGGTTTTACTATTTAAAAAAAATAAAAAATGGTTTATAATAAGTACAAGGATGTGGGATTTATGAATGCTTCTTCAACTATATTTTTTACAATATCGGCTTTAATTTATACTATTATTACGACAATACTTTTTTTCTCAAAGGAAAAAATCAACAAATTAGAAAATAGAATGTTTAAACGACTTATAATTTTAACATTACTTTCTTGTATTACAGAATTATCAATTATTTTTACTGAAGGTACACCTTACTTAGGTTCTTTTATTCAAAAATTATTCTTAGTATTTATTCTTTTATGGTTATCAAGATTTATGGACTATACTTTTGCTATAACCATATTTGATAACAATAAATCTGATGAAGAAAATATAAATAAATATAAAAAAATATATCATATATTCTTAATTGTAAATTTAATTTGTGTTCTTTTAATTATGTTAAGTCCTATTTATTTTAATAATATTGATGGTGCTAAATATACAACAGGACCAAGTGTTAATATTATATTTATAATTACAGCAATTTATATGATTGCAATGTTTATAATGTTAATAACTCATTTTAAAAATGTTAAGAAAAAGAAATGTTTACCTATTATAGTTTTACTTATTTTATTAAGTTTAACAGCAATTATCCAAAATATAAATCCACAGATACTTTTAACAAATGCTATATTTGGTTTAGTAATAACTATTATGTATAATACAATAGAAAATCCTGATTTAAGATTAATTACTGAATTAGGACTAGCTAAAGATGCGGCAGAAAAAGCTAATCGTGCCAAAAGTGATTTTTTATCAAGTATGTCTCATGAAATAAGAACACCACTAAATGCTATAATTGGTTTAAGTGAAGATATTGAAAGCTATAAAGATAGTGTTCCTTTAGTTGTAGCAGAAGATATTATAGATATTAAAAATGCTTCATTTACGCTACAAGATATTGTAGGAAATATACTTGATATCAATAAAATTGAAAGTGAAAAGATGGAAATAACTGATATAACATATAATCTAAGAGAACTAATTGATAATATTACCAAATTAGCTAAAACTAGACTAGGGGATAAAAATATAGAGTTTAATGCCTCAGTTGCTCTAGATGTACCTGAAACTTTAATTGGTGATAAAGCTCATATTAGACAAATTATTAGTAATTTACTTACTAATGCAATAAAATATACAAGTGAAGGTCATATAAATTTGAATGTAAAATGTATTAATCAAAAAAATAAATGTTTACTTATTATAAGTGTTGAAGATACTGGTATAGGGATAAAAAAAGAAAACATTACTAAATTATTCCAAAAATTTGAAAGATTAGATGTTGAAAGAAATACTACCATTGAAGGTACAGGATTAGGTCTTGCTATTACTAAAAAATTAGTTGATTTAATGCATGGGACAATCAACGTAGAAAGTAGTTATGGTAAGGGTTCAATATTTGTTGTTCAAATTCCCCAGAAAATAAAAGAGGTAACTAAAGAAGATTTAAGTAACACCCAAGTTATGAATATTGTTGCTAATTTAGAAGAATCTCCAGTTAAAGGTAAAAGAGTCTTAATAGTTGATGATAATATATTGAATATTAAAGTTGCCAAAAAAGCTTTAATGGGAATGGGGCTAAATATTGTTACTTGCACTAGTGGTCAAGAAGCAATTAGTAAAATTATTGCTAAAGAAGAATATGATGTGATTTTAATGGATATTATGATGCCTGAGTTGAGTGGAGAAGAAACTCTAAAAAAAATGCAAGAAATAACTAAATTTACGACTCCAGTTATTGCAGTTACTGCTGATGCTGTTGCAGGAGCTGCAGAAAAATATTTAAACGAAGGTTTTATTGATTATATTGCTAAACCTTTTAATAAAAATGAATTACAAGAAAAAATTATTAAAGTTTTAACTAAAAATAATAAAGTTGATTGGGATAATGTTCCCGAAGTAGTTATTACAGATGAATTTGATAAAAAAGCTTGAAAAAATTTTTAGAAAACAGTATAATTAAAGTATGCAAATAATAAGGGGCTGATTAAATGAATGAATCTAATAATTTAGGACAACCACAAAACTTAGGGCAACCAAATGTTTTGGGAACACCACAAACTGGAGGAGAAAATATTAATCCAACACCAGTGATAAACCAAAATACCGGAGTAAATACCCAACCTCAATCTTTACAAGAAAGCATAACACCTAATGCAAACCAAAGTATTACTCCTTCATCACCAACACCACAAGTAAATAGTACTCCTAATACATCAAATGTAGCATCACCAGAAACATTAACAAATACACCAACACCTACTGAAGCAGTAGCAACACCAATTCCTGGGACTGAAAATAATTCGAATATGCCAAGTAACAGTGGTGGTATTGGAGCAGATCCTAGTGGTATAACATTAGGTAATGCCGGGGGAACTTATGTAGAACCTACTAAAATAGAAGATATTGGGGCTGTACCTCCAAAACAAGAAAAGCCAAAAAGACCAATGAACAAAGTATTATTTGTTATCATTATTGTTGTCTTAATAGCAGGAGTAGCTTTTGGTCTTTATTATTATTTAAATATGAGCAGTAATAAGGTTAATGTTACTCTTAAAGATGTTACCATTAATTTAGGAGACACTGTATCTGATAATATTAATGATTATGCTACAGTTACTGGTGGAGGAGCAGATTCATGTAATTTAAATAATAACAATATTAATGCTAATGCTATAGGTGATTACAACTTTACCATAATTTGTGGTGATGATACATATAGTGGAACTGTTCATGTTGTTGATAAAACACCACCAAAGGCTCAATTAAACGTTGTATATAAAGTTGTTGGTGATACTACAATTAGTGTAGATGATTTCATTAAAACTTGCACAGATTCATCTAATTGTATGTATAGCTTTGCTGATGAAGAAGCCGTACAAGGTTATCTAGCAACTCCTGGAGGACCTTATAATATTGAAATTAAATTAAGTGATGATGCTAAAAATTCTAAACCAGTCAATGCTGTTTTATATGTAGCTCCATATGATATAACTGCTATTACAGAGTGTTTATCTCCTGAAACAAGTATTGAAGGGTATGATGGAACTATGACTATTAGTGATGATCTACTAATAGGTAGTAGTACAGAAGGTCTAAATTATATGGGAATTTCTAGACGTATCTATACATATACATTTGCCAATGAAGAAGATTACTTAAGTGTTATTGGAGAAAAAGAAGAAGTAATTACATTTAATAATCACACTGGTTTAGCATCATATGATGATGAAAAATACATCTTAACTATTTCAGAAGATTTGCCAAAGTCAATGCTTGATTTAGAAGCCGGAGGAACTTTTGATGCATCATATGGAGGATTTAAAACTAATTACTATGAAAATACTTTAGGTTATACTTGTACTAATAATACAAACTACTAATATGAATGCTTTGGCATTCATATTTTCCTTTTAAAAAAATTTTAATATTTCTTGTAAATGTTAATAACTCGTGATAAAATTTAATTATGGTGATTCTATGAACAAGAAAAAAATTATAATGATTATTATAGTTACTATATTAGTAATATCCTTAAGCGTTCTTTTTATAAAATTATTTGATTTCGAAGATCAAACTAGCAATAATGATGAACACAATATTTCAAAAAAAATAGATGAAGAAACAATTCATCAACTATATTCTTATTTTCTAGAAAACAATGAAGTAGAATATAGTGGTATTCATTCTACTCATTATGTTGGTAAAACTATCGTTAATCAAAATCCGCAATATGTTAATGCTATGGTTTATCAATATATTCTTAATAATGATAAATCTTCTCTAGAAGTTTTAACTAAGGAAGAACTAAATAGGGTAGTAAATAATTCCTTAAACTATACACCACTTTATAAAGTAAGTTTATCTAAATTTGAAGAAGTTACTAATTTACTTTTAGGACCAGAAGTAACTCTTAAACCTAGAGAATTTTCTTATACCAACAAAGTTAAAGCTATTTTTGTTGATAATTATTATTATATATATGATACTTTAGAAGAAACTACTAAAGACTTTGTCGAATTTAAATCCATAACCCGCTATGCGGTATCAGAAGATGCAATAAAAATCTATGAGTATTATTTAAAATGTGATACAACCACTAATCTATGTTATAATGATGAGGCTAGAGATTCTTTAAGTAATATCACCTATACTAATGATTTTTCTATCAATGATTATTTAAATAATCTAACAATTTATGAACATACATTCAAATATAATAGTAATACTGATACTTATTATTGGAATTCATCACAAATGGATTAATAAAAATGGGGGTAAAAATGGATAATATATTTAATATTTGTAGGAGTAGATTAGAAAGAAAAGTTAAATACTTTTATGATAATAGTGAAGATTATGTTCAAGATTTAAGTAAATATCTAACAAAAGAAATAATAAATCAAGAATTTAAGGAAATAATTAATCCTTCATTAGCTTATATAATTACTAAATTAATTGTTTATTCTGATGCTTACGTATCATTTTACTATGCAACTAAATTATATGAAGATTTTGAATTAGATGAAGCACTAACTTATTATATTGAACTACTTCCTTTGGAAAAGAAAATAAATAGAGAAATAGATGAAAATATATTAAAAGAATTTATTGAATTTACCATGAAAAATTATTTAGAAAAACATTTAGCTTATGAAAATGTTTTAGATAGTTTAGCAACTTATTTATCAATCAATCCGTTTGGTATATTTGCATTACAAGAAATATTACAAGATTTAACTACTGAAGAAGAGGCAATTATAACTATACTAAGTACATATGAAATAACAGAATCTGAACTTTCAGATAATGCTAGTGATGAAGATTTTATCAATAATTTCCGTATTGAAGTCCAAAATTCGGGAATAGATGATGCTTTAATTTATCAATACATTATTGCTAATGTTTATAAAAATTTAATTATTGAACAAGAAAAAGATATTTTAGATTCTTCATGGCAAGATGTGATATCTTATATTGAGAGTACTCCAATTAGTGAAATAGTTGAAGAAATGCGTGGTAATTATGTCTTAGATGATTTTACAGAAGATTTAGATGAACTTAATGATTTTGCTATAACTTTAATTGAAAAGTTTTATATTGATAATGTAAGTATAACTAGAGATAAAGTAAAAAAAGATAATTTTATACTAACCAGATCTCCTAAAAAGGCTATTTGTAAAGCTTTAAATCCTTTTGAAAAAAACTAATAAATATTAATTATTTATTAGTTTTTAATACTGCATGAAGTACATAACGATTATAATCATCGGCACAAGTAGATAAAGTTATTATTTTATCATCACCACTAAGTTCAACTCCAAAATCATATATACTTCTATTTTTTAACATATTGAAAAAATTTAATCTATCGGTATCATCTGCAAAGATAGTCTTCATGTAGTCGGTTGTAGTAGTTATTTTATAAACCGAAAAAACTTGATATTCTAAATCTTCATATAATGTTCTAAAACTTATTGTGTGATTTTCAGCATTACTATACCAATTATACCTTAAAGTATTTTGTAGTGTTCCAAACATTACCCCACTTTGATATCTATTATGAGCATAAAGAATTATATTATCACTTAATTCTTGGGTATCATTACGATAATCCATAAATACCCAACCATTATTATCACTTTCTAAATAAAAATTATGTTTCAAATAATATTTATTATCAACACCCTGAACAATAGGATAATCAATATTAGTATTATTAATTTTAATCCATCCAACAACTTCTGGATTAACATTTAACAAACTAGCAATATCTTCATTTACAACTAATTTTTCATCCTCACCTTTATCTTTATTAAGTTCATTAATTATTTCTTCTGAATTATTTATTTCAATTACTTTAGTTATATTTTCTTTGATACTTCTATCATTTTGCATTGATTTATAATTATCATATAATACATATCCAAAAGAGAAAAATACAATTAATAATATTAAATATCCACAAGTTCTTAATATACTTATATTTGTTTGTTTAAATATATTATCTTTTAAATATTCATTACTATATTCTAATTTAAAATATATTTTATATCTTTTACTTTTTTTCTTATTAAAATTTTTTAAATATTCTATTACTTCTAAATTACTAATATTTTCATGAATTATAATTTTAATATTCTTTTTATTATTAGCTCTTAAAGTTTTAATTATATATTCTAAATCATTTTTATTAACAATAAAAACATTTATAGTTTTCAAATACTTATTAATCTTACAAAAAGCCTCAAAATCTTGTTCATCACTTTCATTCATCGGTAAATCTAAAGTTATAGTCATTTTATAAAATATAGATGAAAAAATACTTAAATTATTATCAATCATAAATTTAGATAAGTATAATATTTCATTTCTAGATTCTACTAAAATATCATATTTATCTAAATATTCTATCATAAATGGTTGTAGGGTATAGCAATTAACATTTTTAATATATGAATGCATTATTGCTTCACACATCTTAAATGTAAGAGGGCTATCTTCTTTTAATATTAAAGATGTAATTAATTTATTATTTTTAACTATATCAATAAATTGCATTGCAAAGTCATTTTTTTCAATGATTAAAGTATCAATATTATAAGTTTTAGTTAATTCATTAATAAACGTAGCAACAATTTTTTTGTTATTAAGAATATATTCATCAGAAAAAACTAGTTCATTACAACTAATAACATTAGTATTAATTATATTTTTATATTCACTAGATAATTTAATTTTTTCTTTAATAATAAAAGTATTATCTTTAATTTTAATTAATATTTTTCTCATAACTTCACCTATATTACTCTAATATGATAACACAATTTTACACTTTTTAATATATTTTTTAAAAAAATATGTTGTTTTTTGTATTTTTATGATATAATTTAGACATAATAGAGATAGGAGAGATGTGTGTGAAAAAATTATTGAGTTTTTTAGTAGTTGGAGTTGTTTGCCTACTTCCACTTAGTGCAAAAGCTTTGGATATTGAAGGTAAATGTGAAAAGGATACAAACTGTCCTGAAGGTGTTTGTCGTTCTGTTTGTGAAGTGTGGGTAGAAAACAATAATACTACATTAAATGAATTTAGTGGTACTTTTGTTTTTAATCCAGCTGATAAAGGAAAAATAGTTTCAGTTACTCCAGGAGATGGATGGACAAATAATACTGGTAATTCTGCAAGTTTCATGTTTACATCTGTTGAAGGAATCAGTGCTTCAAAATTTGATTTAGCAACAGTAGTTCTTGAAGTAGAAGAAGGTATTAAAGATTGTAATCTATCTATAAGTAATCCTTCTGCTGGTGGTGAAGTTGAAATCGAAATCACTACTGAAACTGAAGTTGAAACTGGTGCAACATTACCTTTAGCAATTCTTGCTTGTGGCGTTGGTGCTGTGGCAGTAATTTACATAGTATCTAAGAAAAACAAAAAATTATATAAGATTTAAGTAGTTTTTAACAATCTTGGGTTTCTAAGATTGTTTTTTTGTGGTAAAATATGTATTGGTGATGGAAATGCGTGAATTTAGTGAACAAGAATTAGTTCGAAGAGAAAAAGCTAATAAATTAAGAGAATCAGGAATTGACCCATTTGGTCATCGTTTTACCGTTACTGATTTTTCTAAAGATATTAAAGATAAATATCAAGATATGACTCATGATGAACTTGAAGAAATGCACAAAGAAGTAACTGTTGCAGGTCGTATTATGTTTATTCGTAAAATGGGTAAAGCCAGTTTTTTCTCAATCAAAGATAAATTAGGTAATATTCAAATTTATATTTCAATTAATGATGTTGGAGAAGATTCATATGCTTTATTTAAAAGTGCAGATATCGGAGATATTGTAGGTATCAAAGGAATACTTATGAAAACTCAAACTGGGGAAATTACAATTAAATGTTTAGAATATACGCATTTAGTTAAAGCTTTAAGACCTCTTCCAGAAAAATATCATGGTTTAAATGATGTTGAAGAAAGATATAGAAGACGTTATGTTGATCTTATAATGAATGATGATGCCAGACGAATTGCTTTTGCTCGGCCTAAAATAATTCGTTCTATTAGAAATTATTTAGATAACTTAGGATATACGGAAGTAGAAACTCCAGTTTTAAATACAATCCTTGGAGGAGCAGCTGCAAAGCCATTTATAACCCATCATAATGCTCAAAATATTGATATGTATTTGCGTATTGCAACTGAACTACCTTTAAAACGCCTTTTAGTTGGTGGTATGGATGCGGTTTATGAAATAGGTAGATTATTTAGAAATGAGGGAATGGACCGTAAACATAATCCGGAATTTACGACCATTGAACTTTATAAGGCTTTCTCTGATTTAGAAGGTATGATGGATATTACTGAAGGAATAATAAGTACTGCAGCTTATGAATTAAATGGAACATATGAAGTAGATTTCTTAGGAAATCATATCAACTTAGCTCCAAAATATAAAAGAGCTCATATGGTTGATTTAATTAAAGAGGCAACTGGCATTGATTTTTTCCAAGATATGTCTTTTGAAGATGCTAAAAAACTTGCCATAGAACATGGAATTGAAGTAGAAGAACACTTTTCTTATGGTCATATAGTTAATGCTTTCTTTGAGAAATATGTAGAAGAAACAATACTAGAACCAACATTTGTCTATGGTCATCCAATTGAAATTAGTCCTCTAGCTAAAAAAGACCCAAATGATCCTCGTTTTACCCAAAGATTTGAATTATTTATTGCGGGTTCCGAATATGCTAATGCCTTTACAGAATTAAATGATCCAATTGATCAATATGAAAGGTTTGCTAATCAATTAAAAGAGCGAGAACTTGGTAATGATGAAGCTAATGAAATGGATATCGATTTTGTTGAGGCGCTAGAATATGGTATGCCTCCTGCTGGAGGACTTGGTATTGGAATAGATAGACTTATTATGCTTTTAACTGGAGCAGAATCAATTAGAGAAGTAATATTATTCCCAACTATGAAACCACGAGATAAATAATGTTAAATCTAGAAGTTATAAAAATATTAGATAATATTACTTCATTATTATTATCTATAAAAGAAAAATATGCCATATTATTTGAAATAGACATTAATAATTTAAAAGATAGTAAAGAATATTTAGAAGCCGTTAAAGAAATAAAATCATTAAAATACTTTGTTAATGAAGAATTAAAAAAAATACCCAAAAATTATTCTGATATAACTACAATAATAAAATATTTAAAAGAAAAATATCTTGATACAAAAGACGATTCTCTAAGTTTAATACTACCAGATAAAATTACCATTAAAAATTCTGTAATAATTAGATTAATTAATACCTTTATATTTTATATAATTAATAATTTTGATGAATTATTTTTAAATCCTTTAATGCGTAAATATACTTTTGATGATGAAATGAAAATAAAAATTATTAAAGATTCAAGTTTTGTTACATCACTACAAAATTATTTAATGCAAGATTTATTAAATATTCTTGGTCAAATAAACTATCAATCAAGTAATCCTTTATTAAAAAATGTACTAATTCATAACTTTTATGATTTATGTTATGTAATTCCTTTTATTGAAGATAAAATGCTTCAAAGTAATTTTTCTTTTGTTAATGATTATATTGTATCATCAGATATTATTAATTATTTTTATGGTATATCAAGTGATACTAGTAAAGAAGCCAGTGCTGCTTTTTTAAAAAAATATTATTTAAAATATTTAGAAAAATTAATTAGTTTTGATAATGAAGATACATTATCAGTTGATAAATTATTTGAAATAGAATTTGCCAAAAATATAATGAAATCAATTTTACTTTTAGGAAGCAAAGATTTAGAAGAAGAATTAATAGCTTTAAGTTACACCTATATTAGTGAAGATGGATCACTAGAATGTATTAATACAGCTATTAAAGATATAATCGATAATGAAAATGCTATAAATTTAAGTCGTTTAAGCATTTTAAGTAATTAGAAATTTTACATTCATGTAAAGTTTCTTTTATTTAGTAGAAATTTTTATCATTTTTTGATATACTTTAAATGAAAGTAGGTGTAGTAAATGAAAAAAATTGTTGTTTTATTAATCAGTTTATTATTTATAAGTGGCTGTGGTAATAAAGATACATTAGTCATGGTAACTGAAGCGGGTTTTGCTCCTTATGAATATTATGAAAATGGTGAAATTGTGGGAGTAGATGTTGACATTGCTAAACAGATTGCTAAAAAATTGGGCAAAGAATTAGAAATTAAAGATGTGGCTTTTGATTCAATAGTAAATGAAGTAAAAACTGGTAAAGCTGATTTTGGAGCTGCAGGTATTAGTTATAATGAAGAAAGAGCAGAAGAGGTTGATTTTACAATAAACTATGCAACTAGTAAGCAAATAATTGTGGTAAGAGAAAATTCAAATATTTCTAAGAAAGAAGATTTAGAAAATTTAACAATTGCTGTTCAATTAGGTAGTGTTGGTGATTCTTATGTAACACAAAATTATGAAAATGCTAAAATTATTCGCCAAAAAAAATACCTTGCGGCGATTGAAGATTTAAAAACCGGTAAAGCTGATTGTGTTGTTATGGATGAACTACCAGCTAAAGCTATTTTAAAAGAAAATACCAATCTTAAAATATTAGATAATGAGTTATTTACAGATTCTTATGGAATGATTGTTAAAAAAGGTAATAAAGAATTACTCGATGCCATAAATGAAGTATTACAACAATTACTTGATGAAGGAAAAATAGAAGAATATATAATTAATCATTCTTAAGGAGTTTTATGAAGTTGTTTGAAAATTTATATGATACTCTTATTGTTGATAATCGTTATCTCTTCTTTTTAGAAGGTCTTAAAAATACATTAATAATTGCCTTTTTTGCGGTAATTTTAGGATGTATTATTGGAATATTTATTGCTTTAATTAGAAATTATTGTGATTATAGTAAAAAATTTAAGTTTTTAAATTTCTTAGCTAAAAGCTATGTCAATATAATTAGAGGAACTCCCTCAATTTTACAGTTAATGATTATTTATTATGTAATATTTGCTAGTGTTGATATAAACATTGTTTTAGTAGGTATTTTAGCTTTTGGTATTAATTCTGGTGCTTATGTTGCTGAAGTAATTCGAGCAGGAATAAACTCGATTGATAAAGGTCAAATAGAAGCGGGAGCATCAATTGGCTTTAAATATTATCAAATAATGCGTTATATCATTTTGCCCCAAGCTATAAAAAACATCCTGCCGGCGTTAGGTAATGAATTTATTACTTTAGTAAAAGAAACCTCAGTTGGAGCTTATATTGGAATTGTTGAATTAACTAAAGCAAGTGATATTATAGCATCAAGAACTTATGATTATTTCTTCCCACTTATAATTGTTGCCGTAATTTATTTCATACTAACTTTAATTTTAAGCAAATTAGTAAGTTTAATGGAAAGGAAGTTAAATAATGTTAGTAGTTAAAAATTTAGAAAAAAGTTTTGGTAAAACAAAAGTATTAAAAAAAATAAATTTAGAAGTAAATGAAAAAGAAAGATTAGTTATTATTGGCCCCAGTGGTTGTGGTAAATCAACACTTCTTCGCTGTATCAATCATATTGAAAAACCTACAAAAGGAAAAGTCTTATTTGAAGGAATTCCTCTAGATGATAACGAAGAATTATATAAAATCAGAATTAAAATGGGTATGGTTTTTCAACAATTTAATTTATTTCCACATTTAACAGTTTTAGAAAATATTATTTTAGCTCCAGTAAAATTAAACTTATTAACTAAAGAAGAAGCAATTAAAAAAGCTAGAGAATTACTTTTAAAAATTCACTTAGAAGATAAAGAGGCTAACTATCCCAAAGAATTATCTGGTGGTCAAATGCAAAGAGTAGCAATTGCTAGAGCCTTAATTTTAGAACCCAAATTAATGCTTTTTGATGAACCTACTTCAGCACTAGACCCACAAATGAAAAAAGAAGTTTTAGAATTAATGGAAGAGTTAGGTAAAAGTGGTCTAACAATGATTGTTGTAACCCATGAAATGGCTTTTGCTAAAAACTTTGCTAGTCGAATAATTTTTATGGATGATGGAGAAATTATTGAAGAAGGAACACCTCAAGAAATATTTAAAAATCCTAAAAGTTCTAAATTAAAAGAATTTTTAGACAGTTTAATTTAATGTTTTAATCTAGTTTTTGTTTATAATCCCCAAGCAATTATTCAAATGTTTGTTAATCAAGGAAATTGGAAAATAAAGGAGGAATAGAGTTTAAATGTTGAATAATATAACAACAATAAAAACACCTATAACTAATACTATACAATTTATAAAAATAGAAAGCAAGCAAATAAAAGCTCAAACTGTACCTTGTTTTTTTTCAATAAAAGATTCAAAGAAAAATTCAAAAAAAATAATAAAAAATGAAAAAAGTATAAAACAATAAACAATAAACATATTATTAATTAGGTGATTGATATTATGTCGGATTATATATTAACATATTGTAATTTGAGTAAAATTAAATACATTTCCGATATGTCTACTATTAATAACTTTGCGTTTAATTTAACAATAAAACTGTCTAATTTTATTTTTTAGATAGTTTTTATTTTGTCCTTGTGTTATAATTAAAGTATAATAAGGAGGAGAATATGAGTGTAATTAATGTTAAGAGTGAAATAAAACCATTAAAAGAAGTTTTAGTTCACCGTCCAGGTAAGGAATTACTTAATTTAACTCCCGATACACTACATCGCTTGTTATTTGATGATATTCCTTATCTCAAAGTAGCCCAAGCGGAACATGATGAATTTGTTCAAATTTTAAGAGATAATGATGTTAAAGTTTATTATCTTGAAGATTTAATGACTGAAACATTAGATTATAATCCCGAAATTAAAGAAAAATTTTTAAGACAATTCATCAGTGAAGCGGGTGTTAATACTCCCAAATATCGTGAATTAGTATTTGATTATTTGATGAGTATTGAAGAAACAAAGGAATTTGTTTTAAAGACTATGGAAGGAGTTCAAATATATGAACTTGACAAAAGTAAAAGGGTAATGGAAAAATCATTAGTTGATTTAGTAACTGATGAAACAGATTTTATTGTTGAACCAATGCCTAATCTGTATTTTACGCGTGATCCATTTGCTAGTGTAGGTAGTGGTATAGTTTTAAATAAGATGTATTCTGTTACAAGAAACAGAGAAACCATCTACGCAGATTATATTTTTAAATATCATCCAAAATTTAAAGCTAAAGTTGATCGCTATTATGATCGTAATTTAGATTGGCATATTGAAGGTGGGGATGTTCTAAATTTAAATGATCATGTCCTAGCCATAGGTATTTCTCAAAGAACCGAAGCAGGAGCAATTGATAAATTAGCTAAAAATTTATTTAAAGATAAAGATTGTAAAATAGATACTATATTAGCTTTTAATATTCCTGAATCAAGAGCATTTATGCATCTAGATACAGTATTTACTCAAATAGATGTTGATAAATTTACATATCATCCAGGAATTATGGGAACATTGCAAGTATTTGAAATTACTGAAGGGAATGACCCTAATAGTGATGAAGATTTAAATGTTAAAGAAATAAATGATACTCTAGAAAATATTTTAACTAAATATCTAGGAGTAAAAGTTACAATTATTCCATGTGCTGGTGGTGATGATGTTGCTAGTCAAAGAGAACAATGGAACGATGGAACAAATACTTTATGTATTGCTCCAGGTGTTGTAGTTGTATATAATCGGAACAATATTACTAATGAAGTATTAAGGTCACATGGTATTAAAGTAATTGAAATGTCTAGTGCTGAACTTTCCCGCGGTCGTGGTGGTCCTAGATGTATGAGTATGCCACTATATCGGGAGGATTAATGAATTTATCACAAAGAAGTTTTTTAAAACTATTAGATTATACTAAAGAAGAAATTGAATATTTATTAGATTTAAGTGCTGACTTTAAAAATAAGAAGAAAAATAATATTCCTCATGAATATTTAAAAGGAAAAAACATTGCTCTTTTATTTGAAAAAACATCAACTAGAACTAGATGTGCCTTTGAAGTTGCGGCTTATGATTTAGGAATGCATGTTACATTTCTAGATCCCCAATCTAGTCAAATGGGTAAAAAAGAAAGCATTGAAGATACTGCAAAAGTATTAGGAAGAATGTATGATGGAATAGAATATCGAGGATTTTCTCAAAGCATTGTTGAAAATTTAGCTGCATCAGCCGGTGTTCCAGTATGGAACGGTTTAACTAATGAATTTCATCCAACCCAAATGCTTGCTGATTTTTTAACTATTAAAGAAAACTTTGGTCATCTTAAAGGTCTAAAATTAGTCTTTTGTGGTGATGGTAGAAATAATGTTGCTAATTCTTTAATGGTTGCTTGTAGCAAACTAGGAGTAAATTATACTCTTGCGGCCCCTAAAAGTTTATGGCCCAGTACAGAACTTGTTGATATTTGTAAAGATATTGCTATATCAACAAATTGTCAAATTGAATTTGAAGAAGATATAATTAAGGCTACTAAAGATGCCAATTGTATATATACAGATGTTTGGGTATCAATGGGAGAAGCAGATAATATTTGGGAAGAACGGCTAAATTTACTTAAGAATTATCAAGTAAATATGAATGTATTAAATAATGCTTCTCAAGATGTAATATTTTTACATTGCTTACCTTCATTTCATGATTTAAATACTACAATTGGTGAAGATATTTACAAGAAATTTGGATTAAAAGAAATGGAAGTAACAGATGAAGTATTTAGATCTAAATATTCTAAAGTCTTTGATGAAGCCGAAAATAGAATGCATACTATAAAAGCGGTAATGTATGCTACTTTAAAGGATAAAGATGAGTAAAATAGTAGTTGCTCTTGGGGGAAATGCTCTCGGAGATAATCCGGAAATACAAATGGATAATTTAGAAAAAGCTTCTAAAATTATCGTTAAATTAATAAAAGAAGGCCATGATATTGTAATTACCCATGGTAATGGACCACAAGTTGGTCAAATAGCTCTAGCAATGGAATATGCTAGTGCTAAAAAAAAGACTCCTCATATGCCTTTTGCAGAATGTGGGAGTATGTCTCAAGGCTATATCGGTTATCAAATGCAACAAGCACTGCAAGATGAAATGGAAAGACAAAAAGTAAAAAAAGATTGTATAACCGTTATAACACAAGTATTAGTGGATTCAAGTGATCCTGCCTTCCAAAATCCGACAAAACCAATTGGAGCATATTACAAAGAAGAAGAAATGCAAAAATTAAAAAAAGAAGAAGGCTATGAATTTACTTTTATTCCTGATGCTGGATATCGGCGAATAGTGCCATCGCCGATACCTAAAGATATTATTGAAAAAAGAGCAATAGCCACACTTTTAAAAGAAAATGTTTTAGTTATTGCTTGTGGGGGTGGTGGAATACCTGTTATCAAAAAAGATAAAAAAGAGCTTTTAGAAGGAATTGATGCTGTAATAGACAAAGACTTATCAAGTGCTTTACTTGCTAAGTTAATAGATGCTGATATACTACTTATTTTAACCTCTGTTGATAAAGTATATCTAAATTATTTAAGTAAAGATAAAATAGGTTTAGATACTATTAAGAAAAGTGAAGCGTTAAAATATATAGAAAAAGGCGAATTTGCCAAAGGCAGTATGCTACCTAAAATAGAAGCTTGCTTAAACTTTGTTGATAAAGATAAATATGCAATAATTACTTCATTAGATAAAGCAAATGAAGCTCTAGAAAATAATAATGGCACAAGAATAATAGGAGGATAAAAATGGCAAAAAGGAAAAAATTTATGTTATCTGCTTTTTCAATTATCTTTATTTTGATAATTATATTAGCGATATTTTCACACATTTTACCTGATGCTCAGTTTGTTGATGGCATACTTGTTGATGGTAGTGGTACTGTCGGAGCCAAACTATCAGACTTTTTACTATCACCAATCTTAGGCTTTAGTGATGCAGTTGATGTATGTGTGTTCATTTTAATTTTAGGTGGGTTTTTGGCAATTATCAATAAAACAGGAGCTTTAGAAACTGGTATCAAAGTTTTAGTAAAAAAGCTAAAAGGTAACGAAATAGTATTAATACCTATTTTAATGTTTATCTTTTCTGTTGGAGGTACAACTTATGGAATGCTAGAAGAAACAGTAGGCTTTTATGTTTTACTTGCTGCTACAATGGTTGCTGCTGGATATGATACCATTGTTGGTTCAGCAATAGTTTTATTAGGAGCTGGTTCTGGTGTTTTAGGTTCAACAGTTAACCCTTTTGCGGTTGGTGTTGCTGTAAGTAGTTTACCAGAAGGTGTTACTGCCAATCAAGGACTATTGATATTTACTGGACTAATTTTATGGATTACAACTCTTTTAATATCAATTATCTTTGTCATGAATTATGCTAAAAAAGTTCAAGAAGATAAGGGTTCAACATTCCTATCTTTACAAGAACAAAAAGCAATGGAAAAGAAATTTATTAAAGAAGAAGATTCTAAAGATAAGAAAAAAGATGTAAAATTAAGTATTAAGCAAAGAATAACTTTAATATTACTTGGTTTAACATTTGTAGTCATGATTATTGGCTTTATTCCTTGGGGAGACTTTAATGTAACTATATTTGATAAATTTACAGGCTGGCTTACTGGTACATCTTTAGGTGGTTGGTACTTTGCTGAAGCTTCAGTTTGGTTCTTTGTAATGGCTATTATTATAGGTATAATTAATCGCTTTAAAGAAAAAGAAATTGTTGATACATTCGTTGATGGTGCCAATGATATGATTGCAGTTATCTTAATAATTGCTGTTGCTCGTGGAGCAAGTGTCTTAATGGGAGTAACATACTTAGATAACTATATTATCTATAATTCTGCTGATTTACTTTCCAACTTACCAGAACTTGCTTTTGTTCCACTAAATTATTTACTTCATGTTGTCCTATCAATACTTGTACCATCATCTAGTGGTCTTGCAGTCTTATCGACTCCAATCATGGGTGGTCTTGCAAGTACTTTAGGCTATAATGTTGAAGCAACAATTATGACATTTGTATCAGCTAATGGTCTAGTTAATTTAATTACTCCAACATGTGGAGCAATAATGGGTGGTCTAGCTTTAGCTAAAGTTGAATATACAACTTGGTTTAAATGGGCATTTAAAGTAGTTTTAACTATTGCCGTTGCCAATATTCTAGTTTTAGAATTAATAACTTTAGTATTTTAGATAAAAAGTTGGAAAAATCTGTGAAAAAAAGCAATATTTGCTTTTTTTTCTTTTGTTAGAGTGTTATAATTTTGTTAAGGAGGTAAAAAATGAAGATAATTGAAAAACATGGGATGTTAAAATGCATTGGAGCTTTAATGGATGTTATAGCAATCATTTTATTTGCTGTATCTTACTTCGTTGATGCAACTACACCTGATATGGTTTTAAAAATTGTTGGTTCAGTTTTCTTAATTATAGGTATTTATTTGCTTATTTTTAAAAACTTAAAAGAAAAACTAACTAAAGTTGGTTTAGCTGGTTCAATATTAATTGCTTTAGCATGCTCATTAGTAGCTGCAGCAATATTTGTAACTGATACTAATATTAACTTAATTTTAAAACTAATAGCTTTGATTTCCTTTGTAGTTGGTGGTTTAATGATTACCATCACTTCCGAAGATCATCGTTTAGCTAAATCAGTTCTATTCTTTGTTTTAACAACCATAATATTCACATGGATAATACCATATGGACAATTCAATGGTGGAGATTTCTATGATTATGGTATAAGTAGAGTAGGTATTGTTGATATCAGTATATCAATGTATAATGCCCTATACTATGTAATGGACAAAGTAATATTCTTATTTGTTCTTGGTGGTGTATATGGCGTTTTATCTAAAATTAGTGGCTATCAAAGATTAGTTAGTGCTATAGCTAATAAATTAAAGAAACACGCTATTGTGTTTTCAGTAATAGTTTCAGCATTCTTATTTGTATTAACATCATTGTTTACTCAAAGCTTTGTTGTTCTAGCATTTGTTCCATTCTTTGTAAGTATTCTACTTAAAATGAATTTGGACAAATTATCTGCATTTATTGTAACTTTTGGTTCAATACTTGTTGGTTTCCTTGGAGCAACATATGGTACAGAAGGAGTTAACTCATTTAGTGTTTACTTATCTACTGACTTTAACACCGGTTTAACTTACCGTTTTATAATTGCAGCAGTTACTATAGTATTATATAACTTCTTCATTTGTATGCGTCTTAAAAAAGTTTTAAGTGAAACAAAGAAAAATACAAAGAATAGTGAAATTGAAGATGATCCATTTAAAGTTGAAACATCTAAGAAGAAAAATGCTATTCCTACTGCCATAATTCTATTCTTAATGATGGTAATCATCATATTAGGTTACATATCATGGAATGATTATTTTGGCATAACTATATTTAATGAATTCCATGAATGGCTAACAACTCTTGCCCCAGTAGAAGACTTTACAATTATGAGTTATATTCTTGGTCAAAGAGCTGCAGCATTCGGAGAATTTGATTATGTATTTATGTTATGTAGTGCCTTTATTATAATGGCCATAATATTAGCATTCTTATATCGCATGAAAGTTGATGAATTTATTCAAAGCTTCTATGATGGTGTTAAAAAAATATTCAAACCAATTGCTTTATTTGTAGCTTCATATATGGTGTTTGGTATTATCGTAAGTATTCCATTTACATCTACAATTAGTAATTGGCTATTCAACTTAGTTGAAGGATTTAATCCATTTACAACATCAGCATCTGCTTTTATAAGTTCAGTATTTAGTCAAGATTTAGGTTACACTGGATATTCAGTTGGAGCATTTATTAATGCTATATATTCAAATGAATTAGATATTGTTCATGCCATTTATACATCAATGTATGGCCTTGTCGGATTATTCATGCCAACCAGTGCCATTTTACTAATCGGTCTTTCTCTTATGAAAATAGACTATAAGTCATGGTTAAAATACATTTGGTTATTTGTTGTAGGCATGCTTATAATTCTACTTGTATTATTTACAGTAGTAACATATATGTAAAAGAACCAATTTGGTTCTTTTTTTCTTGGGCTTTTTAATATATAATAAATATATGAGAGAAGTTTGGAAATTAATTAACTCTATTAATAAGAAATGTGATTTAGAAGATAAATCAATTTTTGCTTGCCTTCAAGAACTATCCATTCCAGTTGAAAAGTTTTTAGCTTTATTTAATGTTAATCCACGGATAATTGATGAATTATTTATAAGACAATTACTTAATTTATTAAAGAATAAAAGTACCAGAATATTTATGGATCCTTCCCTAGATAAAGATAGTGAAATTGAAATATTTTCTAAAGAATTAAATATTAGTATTTCTATTCTAGAAAATACTTTAAAAATAATCTGGGGAGATAAAAAAGAAGATGAAACATTTGAATATTACTTTACTGAATATTATGCTACAACTATAGATAAGGAAATAAAAACAATTCACTTTGCTAGTGATGTAATAAAAGAAAAAAGTAAAATTAAAACTAGTGGTAATTATCCTTTAACTAGTGCTCATTTAAAAATATCTGATAAAACAAATTCCCTAGATGTTACAATTAAAAACTCTTTACTTATGAAAGATTTAAAAAATATCTATCGTATTTTATATAATTTTAATTATTCGTTAGCATCAAACATTTTAAAAATCTATCCATGTAGTCAAAAAGAAATTAAAAGCGATATAGATATGAATAATTTTGGGACTAGATAAACATTATTAACATAGAATTAATATAGGGAGGATTCTATGTTTGATAAATATAGTTTAGAAATAAGTAAAATATTTAAATGTGCTGAAGAAGAAATGTTATCACTTCATCACCCATATGTGGGAAGTGAGCATTTATTATTAAGTTTATTAAAGAATTCTACTACTATTAGTAATATAGCTAAAAAATATGATTTAACTTATGAGGCATTTCGTAAAGAACTTATTTTAGTTGTAGGTTCTTCTTCTAAAAAAAGTAATTATATTTTATATACACCATTACTTAAAAGAATAATTAACCTAAGCTTAGAAGAGGCAAATGAAAAAAAAGAAGAACTAAATGCTCTTCATTTATTTACTTCTTTACTTGAAGAAGGTGAAGGAATAGCTATAAGATTACTATATGGTATGGATATAAATTTAGAAAAATTATATGATGAATTAAAAAATAATGAAAAAAAAAGTACTAAAAAGTTAGAAATACTTAATATTGGTAAAGATTTAATGGATTCAACTGATATGAATGAACAAGTAATAGGAAGAGATAAAGAAATATCTTTAATTATTGAAACTTTAATTAGAAAAAATAAAAATAATCCTTTACTTGTTGGAGATGCTGGAGTAGGTAAAACAGCTATAGTTGAAGAATTAGTTAGAAGAATTAAAAGAAAAGAGGTTCCCGCATTAATTCAAAATAAAAAAATAATTTCTTTAGAAATGGGGGCTCTAGTCGCCGGAACAAAATATCGTGGGGAATTTGAAGAAAAACTAAATAAAGTAATTAAGGAATTAGAAAATAATCCAGATATAATTTTATTTATTGATGAAATTCATACCATTACTAATGCTGGTGGAGCAGAAGGGGCCATAAATGCTAGTGATATTCTAAAACCCTATTTAGCCCGCGGCAAAATAAAAATTATTGGTGCTACAACTACTAATGAATATAATCATTTTTTCCTAAAAGATAAAGCTTTAACAAGAAGGTTTGAATTAATTAGAGTGCTTGAACCCACCAAAGAAGAAACAATCAATATTTTAAATAAAGTAAAACCATCTTTTGAAAAACATTACAATATTAAAATTACTAAAGAAAATATTAAAGATATTGTTAATCTTACTACTACATACATTGTAGATAAAAAAAATCCTGATAAATCTCTAGATATTCTAGATTCCGTTTGTGCAATGAAAGAAGTAGATAATTATTCTTTAAATAAAATAAATAATTTAAAAAATGTTCAAAAAAACATTATTAAAGAAAAAGAAGAAATGGTTAAAGAAAATGATTTTAAAAAAGCTTTATTTCTTCATAAAGAACAATTAAATATTACTAATAAAATTAACAAATTAAATAAGCAACAAAGTAAAATAACTACTAAAGATATTACTAATTTATTAAGTCGTAAGTATAATATTCCAATATTAAAATATGATTTTGCATCATTAGAAAAATATTTAAATGATAACATATTTGCTCAAGAAAATGCTATGAAAAAAATAATTACTACTATTACTAATCATGATAAAACAAAACCATTATCAATTATGATTACTGGTTCAACTGGAGTAGGTAAAACAGAAACCGTAAAAAAAATTGCTAAATTTTTAAATATGCCCCTTTTAAAAATAGATATGTCTGAATTTAATTCCGAAATTGCTATAACTCGTCTTATTGGTGCATCAGCAGGCTACATCGGCTATGAAGATGGGGGATTATTCGATAAAATAAAAATGGAGCCATATACTTGTATTTTAATTGATGAAATAGAAAAAGCATCTCCAAATGTTTTAAATTTGTTTTTACAAATCCTTGATGAAGGTATAATTACTAATGCAAAAGGTGAACCAATTAACTTTAAAAACACTTATATTTTTGCAACAAGTAATATTAAAGGAACAAAAAAAATAGGTTTCATGGAATCAAATACTAATTATAACTTTGCTTTTTCTAAAGAATTAATAGCTAGATTTAATACAATTATTGAATATAATGATATTACATTAGATGATATAAAAGCCTACTTAAATAAGAAAAATATCAAAGATATTGATTTATCAAATTTTGATTACCAAAAACAAGGATTCCGTGGTTTAGATAAATATATTGAATATAATAAAAAAAATAGTATAAAAAACTTGCAATTATAAACAAGTTTTTACTATTTATTTTTTTCTAATTTACTCTCATACTCCTCAATATATTTTTTTAGGATATAAATGAGTTGGGCATTTATACTTCGCTCTTCCTTTTCACTAATTTCTTTTAACTTATCCCATAATTCATCAGGAACTCTAATCTGACTATTAACCATAAACACCTCACTATTATACTACCATTTTGCTACTAAGTGTTTTTAGTTTCAATTATCCTGATTACAATCTCTTTTTTCTTGAAAAATAATTTGTTTTATGCTAATATATACATTACTTTAATGGGGGATTTTTATGTTTGAAGATATAATAGAATTAAAAAAAATTATTTATTTAATCCATGAATATTATGAAATTTTAATTGATGAAGAACTAGAGATTTTTAAAAATTCTTTAAGGTATCAATTATTTAAAGATAAATTAAAAGATTTAATTGAAACAGAAAATAAAGTATTAAAAAATATTTTAAGTAAATATGGTGTAAATGAAGTAATAAGTTATGTAAATGATTTAAAAAAGCAAGCAAGTAAATTTGATGATGTCATATTAGCAAGAATATTAAATAAAATTGATTCTATGAATCAATCAAAGTCTTTTGATTATACATTAAAAGCATCAGTTGAAAAAGAAACATATCTTTTATCATTAGCTATTCTTACTGAAACTATTAAAGAACATCCAGAATTAAAAGATAAATTAATTTTATCTATTTATTATTCTTATTTTGATATTAAAGATATAGAACTAGAAGAAGAAATAATGGCTAGTAATTATGAAATTAATGAACACCCTATGATTGCATCAGATATATTATTTTCTCTTTATATACCAAATGATATAAATAATATTTATAAAGATAGTATTTTATTTGAGCTTTTTAAAGAAAAAATTCAAGTACTTGTTGTTTTGGCTTTATATACTTTTGATTATGATTTAATTTATTATAATATGAGTTTTATTAGAGCAATAATTATCCAAGTTACTAATAAAGATAATTTCATTAATGCTTTAAAAAGCATATTGGAAGATGAAACATATCATGAATCTCATACTTTTATAAATGAAATATTAAATAAATTAGAACTTGATCAAAGAATACCAATTTATGTAAGAACGAGGTGAAATATGACAGATTTATTATATGTTATTAGTTATATAAGATATTTATATAAACAAATAGAATATTTAGAAGAAAATAATCAAAAGAATTCAGTAGAATATAATAATTTAATTAAAGAATTAGAAAAAGAAATAAAAGTTGAAAAAGATATGTTGAATCTTTTTCGCAACCATTTTGGAGAATTAAAAACAAAGTTAAAAGAAGAATATCCTTTTTTAAAAAATGGTATTTCTATTTCTCCAAAAGATACGAAAGATGAATATCTTATAGCTCTAAGATTAATGAATGAATTAATATCTTCTGAAACAGTTTTAAATAAATATGATTATGAACATGGATTAAGTCAATATCTAACAATTGATGAATTATCTTTAAGTTTAAATAATACACCTAGATTAAAATTTCTTATTGGTTTTTTAGTTCCAGATATTGAACAAGTTTTATTAACTAATAATTTTGAAGTTCCAACTTATCCAATAATTTATAATGAAACAATTAAGGATATATATAATATTAGTGATGAATATCATGAAAAATATAAAGATAAAATACTTTTATATCGCTATAAAAAAATATTAGAAAAAATTATTATGGCCAGTGATAAAGATATCAATAATTTTATTGAATATTATACTAATTTAAAATATATTTTAATAGCTATTTATTCTTTATGTAGTAATAGTTTATTAAAAGATTTAGATGAACTAACTAATCAATATTTAATAAATAGCAAAAATAAATCAAAGGAATTATTAAATGATATAATAACAAATAGAAAAAGGCAAAGATTTTTAAAAGTAACTTTTGAGGTGCCAAATGGAAGATATTAAAGAACTATTAATCCTTGGTGGCTTTATTCAAGAATTATATAATGGTTTAATAAAGTTAGATAGTAATAAAGATAGTATTGAATATCAAAAAATACTTACTGAATTAAAAAGAAAAATAGAATGGGAAAAAATTGTTATTAAAAGAATAGTAGATTTTGGTAAAAAAGATGAAGCTATTAAGTTTATAGAAGATTGCAAGATAGATAATATGCTAATGTGTAGATATTTAACTAAATTTAATATAAATATCAAAGAAAATAGAAGTACTAATTATAATATAAATATTGCTATGGGTGTTTATATTGATTCTTTATCTTTAGCTCTTAGAATGCTTGATGAGTATTTAGAAAAACATAAAGATACCAATATTATTAATTTAAAATACGATATAGTATTTATTTCTCCAAGTGTTATAGAAAAAGAAATGATTGATAATAATTTTATTGCTAATAGTAATCCAACAATGATTACAGATAATTTTAAAGCTATCTATAATTTACCTTGGGAATTACATGACTTAGCTAAAGAACAAGAAATCGAATCGGAATTTATTAAACATTTTAGAGAATTAGTAAATCATGTATTAAGTAATAGTGATAATGCAGCTATTTTATATGAACAAGTTATGCTTCGTTCATTAATAGTATTATCAACTAATGAAGAATTAATTATGATGATTCAAGGTATTATTGATAATGATAAATTACCTATTAATAAAGAACCATTTAAAGAAATTTTAAAACATAAAGAAGAAGATAAATTGATACCTATATACATAACAATAGGAGCTAGAAGGAGGAATTAATGATAAGTGATTTAATTGATATAGCATCATATATTAGAACTTTGTATCAAAGATTAGAATATTTAGATAGTATTGATAAGAAAAATAGTATAGAATATAAAAGAGCAATAGAAGAATTAAAAAGAGAAAGAAAAAAAGAAGAAGATATAATAAGTTTTCATGCAATTCATAATAATCAAATTAATACATTAATACAAGAATTAAGAGCTAAATATCCCTTTTTAGAAAGAGGAGTATTTATATCTACTAAAAAATTAGAAATAGAAAAACAAGTAACAATTAGACTAATAAATGAATTATCAACAATAGATTCTACATTCTTAAGTAAAAACGGTTATAATAATTCATTAAAGCATTATTTAATAATTGATGAATTTATGTTAGCTTTAAGCATTGCAAGTAAAGAAGGCTCTAATAACTTTTTATATCATATTAGTTATTTAGTTTCTGGTGTTGAACAAGAATTACTTAACAATAATTTTGAAGTTTTCAAGCATCCATTAATCTATAGTGATTGTACAAAAGGAATGTATAATATTGATGATAAATTTCATACGATGTATAAAGATAATATTTTAAAAGATAGATTTAAAACATTGATTGAACAATAATTAATCAAAATGATGAAGAATTAAATAAAGAAAGTGATTATTATAACTTCCTTAAATATTTACTTAGAAGTATTATGACTTTATCTAGTGATAATACAAGATTAGAATTAAATACATTAATTAGTAAGTATTTAGTAGGTAGTAATTGTAGTCATAAAGCTAGTGCAATATTAGAAAGCATAATTAATAGTAACGATTTATTTATCCCTTTAAGAGTAACTTTTAGATAAATTTTTTTATATAATAGATAGTCTCTTTTTTAAATAAAACCATTGACATCCAAACTAGTGTTTGTTATGCTTGATTTACAAGGAGGAAATTTGGTATGACTACTATTTTAAAAGGTTATCAATTTAGATTATATCCTAATAATGAACAAAAAAATTTAATCAATCAAACCATCGGTTGCTCTAGATTTGTATATAATCATTTTTTAGAAGAGAAAATAAATAGCTATAAAGAAACAGGTATTTCTTTATCATGTTATGAACAAATAAAAGAAATACCAAAAGTTTGTAAAAGTTATCCATGGTTAAAAGAAGT